>JAQTNI010000016.1 GCA_028713935.1 Candidatus Iainarchaeum sp. | reverse complement strand
CAGAACTGGTGCTCTCCAAGCAGGCCGACTTTGCTTTTTTTATAGGGCTTTTTAATTGCAATAAACAGCGAATTTTTTTCTTTACAGGATTTTTTAAAAATTTTGAGGATTTTATTGTTTTTTTCTGTTGTGAGCAGAATTCCGTTTTCCTTTATTATGCCTGCTTTTTCAAAGGCAATTTTTTCCAGGCTGTTGCCAAGATACTGCATATGCTCAAGCGCAATGTTTGTTATTATTGAAACCAATGGCTGCAAAACATTTGTTGCATCCAGCCTTCCGCCCATGCCAGTTTCAATAACAGCAAAATCAACTTTTTTGTCGGAAAAATACTGGAATGCAAGCGCTATCAAAAATTCAAAATAACTCAATTGAAAATTTTTTTCTGAAATTATTTTTTTCAGATTCAAAATCCTTTCTTCAAGCTCTTTTTCAGGAATTTTAATGCTGTTTATCCGAAACCTTTCATTCAAGGAAACCAAATGCGGCTTTGTGTAAATCCCTGTCTTGAAACCTGCTTCGCGCAGGATGCGTTCAATCATTGCGCAGGTGCTGCCTTTGCCATTAGTGCCTGCAACATGAATTGATTTGAAATTATTCTGCGGGTTCCCAAGAAAATCCAGAAAAGAATTGATTCTTTCAAGGCCAAGCAGAATCCCTTTTTCCGAAAGTTCCAGCAAAAATTTTTCCGCTTCCTGATTCATCAAAAAGGTTTCCCACAATATATTTATATCAGTATTTTTGCCTTTTTCTAATGATTAAAATGCTGAAAATTTACAATACTCTTTCAAGGAAAAAAGAAGCCTTCAAGCCAATAAAAAAAGGCGAAGCGGGAATGTATGCCTGCGGCCCAACTGCTTACTGGTACCAGCACATTGGAAATCTTAGGACTTATATTTTTTCCGATATCCTGAGGAGAACACTGGAATACAATGGTTTCAAAGTGAAACAGGTAATGAATGTAACCGATGTTGGGCATCTTACAAGCGATGCTGATGAAGGCGAAGACAAAATTGAAAAAGCCGCTTTGAAAGAAGGCAAATCCGCAAAACAAATAGTGGATTATTACCTGGGAATTTTTAGGGAAGATTTGGCAAAGCTGAATATTTCAGAGCCAGGCATCTGGTGCAAGGCATCAGAACACATAAAGGAACAGATTGAGCTTGTAAAAATTCTTGAAAAAAAAGGCTTTGCATACAAAACTTCTGACGGAATTTATTTTGACACATCCAAATTCAGGGATTACACAAAATTTGCAAGGCTCAAAAAAGAAGGCCTTGAGGCGGGAAAAAGAATTTCCTTGAAAGAAAAAAAGAACATTACTGA
Organism: Candidatus Iainarchaeum sp.; assembly: GCA_028713935.1. Lineage (GTDB taxonomy): Archaea > Iainarchaeota > Iainarchaeia > Iainarchaeales > JAGVNX01. The sequence goes on along the minus strand of JAQTNI010000016.1, from coordinate 25,418 downwards.
TTTTGCATTATGGAAATTTTCTGAAGAACCCGGAAAAAGGCAGCAGGAATGGCCTTCTCCATTTGGGGGAATTGGGTTTCCAGGCTGGCACATTGAATGCAGCGCAATGTCAATGAAATATCTGGGAGAACATTTTGACATTCATACTGGAGGGATAGACCATATTCCAGTGCATCATACAAACGAAATAGCGCAAAGCGAGGCAGCAACTGGAAAAAAATTTGTTAATTACTGGTTGCATGGGGCATTCCTTGTTTTCAAGGGAGAAAAAATTTCAAAATCCACTGGAGGCCTTTTCACTATAGCTGAATTGCAGGAACAGGGATTTTTGCCTCTCGCTTACAGGTATCTTGCCCTTACAAGCCATTACAGAAACCCATTGGAATTCAGTCTTGAAGGGCTGGAAGGAGCGCAGAATTCATATAAAAGGCTGAAAAACATTATTGCAGAGTTGCATGATGATGGAAAAACAAACAAGGCTTACTTAAAAAAATTTGAAAGCGCAATTAACAATGACCTTGACATGCCGAAAGCGCTTTCTGTTTTATGGGGGCTTTTGAGGGATGAAAAAGCAGAGGGAAAGATTGCCACAATAAAAGAAATGGACAGAATTTTTGGATTGGATTTATTAAAGAAAGAAGAAATTTCTGTGCCTGAAGAAGTGAAAAAGCTTGCAGAAGAAAGGGAAAAAGCAAGAACAGAAAAAAACTGGGGCTTGGCAGATGAAATAAGAAAAAAAATAATTGACAAGGGATATGCAATAGATGATACTCCTGAAGGCACCAAAATAAAAAAGCAGTGACAATTGATGGAAATCATTGCACGGATTAAACAAAACCGGCAGCAAAAGCAGCGGCGGAAAGCTCAGCGACAGCACTGGCGCGAAATAAACGCCAAAAGATATGATGTGAGCCTAGACGACTTTTTCCTGCGGACCAAATCGAAATTGCAAAAAGAGCATCGATGGCATGAACCCGAAGACAGTATCCTATTTGAGAAAATTCAAAGATACGGAAAGCCCTTTTTGGGCGGCTTTAAGCCATTTGAGATTTCAACTCCAAAAGGAAAATTTATAGTCAGACTTGCTTTTGAATGCCATGAACATGAAAGTCCCGTTACAATTAAGGTAGAGTCTACCTTGCCAGGGCGCAATCGTGGAGAAATAGGAACTGTTAGACTATCCTTTGAGGAAAATGCAATTTGCATTGAAACTGTCCAAGGGCACATGGGAAGGCTTCGTGCTTTAAAACGCTTTGAAGGGGCAGTCGGAATTGGAATGCCATGGCCCAATTATTTGATTAAGAAGGTGTTGGCAACTGCGCGAAGATTGGGATATACAAAGGCACAATTCCGTGACCCAACTACTTTGTACTGGTATAAACACCCTATGCTATGGGGGGATCAAACAGTAGAAGGGCTTCAGAAACAAATAAGCAATTTTTATGCCAAAGTCCGCCAAGGCACTGGCTTCAAGAAAAGGCGCGGCGATTATTGGGTGCAAAAGCTTTAAGAATTTTTATTTGTAAAAAAAAATCTGAAATTGGTTTTATGGACAAGGGATTTCTTTACATAATAATTGCATTTGTATTCTGGCTGATTGCGGAGTATGTCACTGTCTGGCATGCAAAAATCAATGCCTGGGTTGCCTTAATGCCAATGATTCTGGTTCAATACCTTGCAATTGTCCTGATTTTTTGGTTTTTTATTTTCAAAAGAAAAATTTCTTATCCCTATATTGTCGCATTAACCCTGGTTATAATGCTTGTTTTTGAATTTTTATGGCAAACAAGCATTACTCTTGGCAATATTTTTGTTCTCACTGCAATATGGCTGGTTCTCGTTTTTGGGCCTCTTTTAATAGTAAAAAAAATTCAATAAATATTAAATATAAGAAAACACTTTTTTGTTTGGCATGATTGAAACTCCTGTGCTTTTGTTTGACCTTGGCTTTGTTATTCTTGCAGGCACTGTTTTTGCTTTCCTGGCAAAAATCCTGAAGCAGCCAGTAATAGTCGGCTATATTGTCGCGGGAATAGTCTTGGGCCCGATTGGTTTCCAGCTGATAAGGGATTATGCAAACATAGGGGTTCTTTCAGAATTGGGAATTGCCTTCCTGCTTTTTGCAATTGGAATGCAGATTGATTTTTCAAAGCTCTGGAAATTCAAAAAGACAATTATTTTAGGAGGGCTGGCGCAAATCGGGATAACTGCCTGCGTTGTCGCAATAATAATGCAGTTTTTTGGCTCCGGCTTCATTGAAAGCGTTTACATTGGCTTCATAATGGCTTTCAGCAGCACAGCAATAGTAGTGAAAATCCTTTCCGATGCAAGAAGGCTGAATTCCCTTGAAGCAAAGCTAGTAATTGGGTATGCGCTTGTGCAGGACATTGTTGCTGTTATTGTGCTGCCATTGCTTGCAAATCCCGAAACAATACTGCGGTTTAACATGCTTGGATTTTTTTTGTTCGGAATTTTTGCTTTGTTTGCCCTTGCATTTGTTTTCAGCAAAAAAATTTTTCCAAAAATAATGGAATTTTCAGCAAAAAGCTCGGAATTGTTTTACCTTGCAACAATTTCAAGCTGTTTTCTCTTCATGTTCATTGCAAATTCACTTGGCTTTTCAATTGCAGTGGGCGCTTTCATAGGGGGATTGGCGCTTGCAAAAGTCTCTTTCAGTTCTGAAGCATTGTCAAGAATTGAACATATAAGGGATTTGTTTGCAACTGTTTTTTTTGTTTCACTTGGCCTGCAGCTAAGCCTTTCTTTTTTCAGCCCGCAGTCCCTTGTTTTCTTTCCAATAATGCTTGCAATTGTTTTCATATTGAATCCAGTAATTCTCTATTTCATAACTCTTTACTCCGGCTTTGGAAAAAAAATTGCCTGGTTTGTTGGATTGTCACTTGCACAGGCAAGCGAATTCTCATTCATACTTGCAAGGCAGGGCTTTTCAGGAGGGCAGATTTCAGAAGCGCTTTACAACACTGCAATCTGGGTAATTTTAATTTCAATGATTGCCACTCCTTACCTTATAAATTCTTCTGAAAAAGTTTCAGGGTTTTTCCAGAAGCTCTTCAGGAACATTGAAAAAAGAAACCCTTTTTACGAAAGAAAACTAAAAAAATTCACGGAACTGCCTTCTGCTGGCGAACTGAAAAACCACATTGTAATTGCAGGCGGCGGTGTTTTCGGAAGCGGAATCGCAAATGCGCTAAGGGATTCCGCAAAAATAATTGTTGTTGACCACGATCCCGAAGTGCTGGAAACCCTGAATTCAAAAAAAATTTCCGCTGTTTATGCCTCAAAAACAAACGATGAAATCTGGGAAAAAATCTGCCTTGAAAACGCAAAAGCCTTTGTCATAACAATGCCTGATGCAAACCTGGCAATAAAGCTTGTGAAAAAAGCAAAAAAAATGAATCCCAGGCTTGCTGTTTTTGCAAGGGCACATTATTTCAAGGATGCCCTTGAATTGTACAATGCAAAGGCGGATTTTGTAGTAATGCCAGTTGTCCTAGGAGGCAACACCTGCCTTGAGGCAATACAAAATTACCTTGAAACAGGAAAAATCCAAGAGCCGGCATTGCGCGAAGAATTCATGCGGGTCCTAAAGGAAAAAGCGGAAGAAGAACAGCAACAACATTAAACGGCTTACAACCCACAAAAAAAAGAATTATTTGAATTTAAAAATAACCTTGTCAAAATTCAGGATCTTGCTGTTTTTGATTTTAATTCCTTCTTTTTCCAGCAGGCGCGCTTTTTTCTTTGTGCCTTTTGCAAAACCGCCAAGTTCGCCGTTTGATTTCACAACGCGGTGGCACGGCACTTCAGGCGAAAAAGGGTTTTTATTGCAGGCATTGCCGACAGCGCGCGCTGAATCCGGCTTGCCCAAAGCAATTGCAATTGCCTTGTAAGTGGAAACTTTCCCAGAAGGAACCATTCTCAAAACATCCCAGACTTTTTCATTGAAAGATTTTTGATGCATAAACAAAAAATGGATAAAGGCATTTTTAATTCTTTTCAATAGGGGAAATGCACTACCAAAATCGAATTAAATAGAAAAATTGCATTATTGTTATGAAGAAACTTTTCCATATTTGGGAGTTGATCCCAAATGCAGTTTATGATATTCGAATAAAAATTTCAAAAGGGTTAAAGCAAAAAATCTTGCACAATCTTCCAAAAAACAAAGCGAAAATAATCAAAAAACTGAATAAATCAAGGTTTGCTTTGCAAAAAAATATCAAAGTTAGTTATGCGCGCTGGTTTGATTGGATTGAATACAGCAATGTTGAAATTCCATTATGGGCATTAATGGAACTTACAAAAATAGCAGAATTGTCTTTTGGGGAAATGGAGCAAAACATAATTTGTTATAAAAAAACAAACACCCCGAAAAGACTTTACATTTACAGCCCTGTTTTGCCAGTAGAATTTAGCCCAGAACTTGTTTCTTTGGCAGGCCATTTTTGCTTTGATGGAAGCTTGCCAAAAGATTGCAAAGGCAGTTTTTACAGCCAAAAGAATCCCGTCCAAGTGGCTGACTTCATTAAGAAAGTTAAAAACTGTTTTGGGGAAGTCCCAGCAGCAACGCGTAAAGACAAAAAAAATGTCTACAATGTGCAATTGCCTCGCATAGTTGGCGAAATATGCAAGCACGTATGCAAATTTGACAGTTTTGACTCTTTTGAAACAAAAATTCCAAAAAAGATTAAAAATTCAAATAAAAGTATCCGGCTTGCTTTTCTTGTGTCTGCAATTCTTGATGAGGGTGCTGTTGGCACAGAGTATGTCCAAATTCTATTAAAAAATGAAAAAATGACAAATGACTTGCATGATTTGTGTGTCGGGTTAAAATACAACTGTACACAACCAAAAGAGAAAAAAAACTATAGTGAGGTTTATTATTTTTACATTAAATCGATTGATGGCATCTACAAAGATGTGGAAAAACTACAAAAACGATTCCCCCTTATTTCGTTCGGATTCAAAGAAGACAAAATCGAATTTTTAATCTCTTCAAAACGATTTGTTCGTGGAAAACATACCACAGAAACTGCAAAAACAAGACGAAAACAAATTTTAGCAAACCTCAACGAATCGAAAACAAGCTTTGAATTGGCGCAATGTCTCAAAATTCCGGCAAGAAGTGTCCGAAGGCACTTAGCTGGTTTATTAAAAGAAGACAAAATCGAACGAATAAAAAAAGAACAAACCTACTTTTACAAATTATCCCCACTGTTCCAAGGCGGTTCTTAATTCGTCGTGCATTTTAGCATACACTTTAAGTGGGATTTCATTCATAGCTGCATCAATCGCTTGCCTCATGGCCTTAGCACCAGCAATGACACCCCCCTTATGACCCGATACTCCGCCCCCTGCCTGAATTACAATGTCATTTCCAAGCGCCTTAAGCAGAAGAGGGACTTTTGCAGGATGCAAACCACCAGAACAGACAGCAAGCATTGGCTTGATATTCAGCCAATTTTCCGCAAGCACATGGCCTCCAAAATCCTTGTGAACAATTTTGTGCTCAATTTCTTCCCCAATTTTTTTCACTTCAAACCTTTTGCCTTCCATTTTTCCAAAAATAGCGCCAATATGCAACTGGTCAAGGCCTGCCAGCCTGCAGAGCTTTGCAATTGCAAGCATGCTTATCCCGTGCTTCGGGTTTCTTGTGAAAGCTGCATGCCCAGCCCTGTGCCCGTGAAGAATCAATCCAAGGTTTTCATTGCGCAGTTCCTGCAAAGCGCTCCAGCCAACAGAAACAATGTCAACCATTGCATATTCACAACCCTGCTTTTTCAAAAATTTTGCCCTTTTCAGCATTTCTTTGTAAGGCGCAGTGATATTTGCCATGTAAGCCTTTCTCTCACCGGTAATTTTTTCAGCACTGTTTCTCATTGCAAGCGTTGCTTTTACGCGTTTTTCAAAATTATTAAAAGCCATGCTTGTCAAATTTTCATCATCTTTTACCAAATCACAGCCGCCAATCCAGGCATCAAAAGCAACCTGGGCATGGCCTTCCGGTGACAAGCCAAGCTTTGGCTTTATAATTGTCCCAAGCAAAGGCCTGTGGGGAACGCGCAAAATTTTTCTTATTCCTTCAATGCCAAATTTCGGGCCTTTGAAACTGCTGACATATTCAGCGGGAAAATCAATGTCTTCCAGGCGCAAATTTTTGACTTCCTTCATTCCAAAAATATTTCCCGCAATGCTTGAAAGCAACTGCGGAATATTGCCTTTTTCAAACAGGGCAATTGGGTAAGCAATTTTCACTATGCCTGAAGAATAATTCAGGGAAAAAATTTTTGGGGAAAGCCTTTCTGCAATTTCCGGCTTCATTGTTAAAATTTCTGTCCATGTGCCAATGCTGGATTCAGAAGCAATTGCCTGGCAGGCCTCTGCAAAAGATGCCCCCCTGCCTTTTTCCAAAAAAAATTCCGCAACAAGGTCATCCTGGCGCGGCTTGTAATCCTGGCAAATATAGCCGGAATAGGATTTGTTCAAAAAAACACCAAAAAAATAACTATTAATACTTGATTAATATTATTTTCTTAGACATTAATAATAATTTGTTTTGATGAAAGAAGCGGTTCAAATGATTATTACAATTTCAGGAATGCCAGGCAGCGGAAAAAGCACTCTTGCAAAAGAAATTGCGGAAAAATTAGGATTGAAGCATTATTCGGCCGGGGGCTTTATGCGCGAAATTGCAGGGGAACGCGGAGTAAACCTTCTGGAATTGGGAAGAATGGCTGAGCATGACAAAAGCATTGACAGGCAGGTTGACTTATGGACAGAAAAACTTGGGAAAACAAAGGACAATTTTATAATTGATTCAAGGCTTGCATGGCATTTTATTCCGAATTCAATAAAAATTTTTTTGGAAATTTCAATGAGCGAGGCAGCACGCAGGGTTTACAAAGACATGAGGAAAGACGAACAGGAAAATACTTCAATGAAAAAAACATTTGAAAACATGAAAAAACGGCTTGCATCGGAAAAAAAGCGTTACCGCGATTTGTACGGAATAAATTATCTTGACAAAAAAAATTTTGACATAATAATAAACAGCACCCACACAACAAAAAAACAAAAACTGGAAAAAACAATCCAGGCAATAAAAAGAATAATGAAAAAAAGCCAAAAGAATAATCAGAATTTTACCGGGCTTGAGAGCCAGAAATAAACCACTGCATAAACAAACAGCAAGACAATTGCAATAAACAAAGCCAGCGCAGCAATTCTTTTTTTGCCGGTAAAAAGCCAGGCTTTTTGTTTCGGGCCAGTTGCATTAAACCTCTTTATTATTGCCTGTCTTCCGACAGGAGTAATTTCAACTGGCAAGCCAAAATAAGCACAGTCTCCGCAATCAACAGTTGTAGAAATTCCTCCATACCCAACCCTTGGAGAAATATTTGCAGAACCGCATTGCGGGCAACAAACAATCAGCCCTTTCTCTTCATCCATACAATCACAATAAAAAAAAGAAAATCATGGGCTTTTTACGGCCAATTGGATATCCGCGGCAGTGATTGTTTTTCTGTGGGCATGCTTTGAGTATTCGGCTGCCTTGCGTGCAACTTTAATTCCGTGCTCTTCAAGCACATCTGCAAGGGCAGCAGCTGCTTCTTCTGAAACCCTGCCGCCGCCGGCTTTTCGAATTATCCTGTCAACAGCAGCCAAAGGCAATTCAGACACAAAAATTCCTCCAAAAAACAATAAAAAACTGTTTATAGTAAAGAACAAACCAAAATAAAAACATATGCGGGCTTTTTAAAGCAAAAAAAGCCGAAAACGGGCTTGATTCAAAAAAAAGTTTGAAAAAAAGCTTTTTCTCTAAAGAGAAAAACCTTGGAAAAAGAGTCTTTTGCTAAGCAAAAGAATTCACCAATATACTTTTGAATACAATAAAAAATGGTTTTTTTACATTTGCATGCAAACAAAACAGTGGAAATCCAGTGTATAAATGATTAAAAGCAATGCCCTGCAAAATTGTATTGGTTGCAATGCCTGATTTTTTGGAACACGAATTGATTAGGGAAAAAACAATTGAAAAGCGCGCTTTTCAGGAAACACTTGCAAACAGGGTGTTGGCTGCGGGAAATTCCCTTATTGTTGCGCCAACAGCACTTGGAAAAACAGTTATTGCAGCAATTGTTGCTGCAAATGTCCTGCAAAAAAACCCCGAATCAAAAATTCTTTTTCTCTCACCTACAAAGCCTCTTGCGGAACAGCACCAGAAAAGCCTTCAAAAATTTTTAAATATTCCAAAAGAAAAAATTTTGCTTTTCACTGGCACAATAATACCTGAAAAAAGAGCTGAAGAATGGAACAATGCAACAATTATTTCTGCAACGCCCCAGACAATTGAAAACGACCTGCGCAACCAGCAAATTTCCCTGCAAGAAGTCGGATTGTGCATTTTTGACGAAGCTCACAGGGCATCAAAGGAATACAGCTATGTTTACATTTCAGAAAAATATGCAAAGCAGGCAAAACAAGGCCTTGTACTTGCATTAACAGCATCGCCTGGAAGCACTGAAGACAAAATTCAGGAAGTATGCAGGAACCTTTCAATTAAAAACATTGAAATCAAGACCTTGCAGGATGAAGACATAAAACAATTTTCGCATGAAATAAAAATCGAATGGGAAAGAGTTGATTTGCCTGAAGAAATGCTGGAAATCAAGCTTCTCCTGGAACAGACAGCCAGGGACGCAATTGCAATGCTGAAAAAAACAGGGCTTGCAAAAACAACAAATCCGGGTTTTTACAGCAAAAAAAGAATTTTGGAATTGCAGATTGAAATAAGAAAAAGAATTGCAAGGCACGGAAAAACACAGCCAAGCCTTTTTGCAGGAGCAACAGCAGCAGCGCAGCTCTTAAAAATCAGCCATGCCCAGACACTGCTTGAAACACAGGGAATTTTTGCTTTGCACGATTATTTTGAAAGAATAAAGGCAGACGCCTTCAAGGCAGATGCCAGCAGGGCAGTGAAGCAATTGGTTGCAAAAAAACAATTTTTTGAGGCAATGAAAGCAGCCTCTTTCCTTAAAGAAAAAAATTTTAACCATCCAAAAATAGGAAAATTAAAAGAAATTCTTTTGAGGCAATTCTTGGAGCACCCGGAAGGCAAGGCACTTGTTTTCAACCATTACAGGGATTCAATAAAAAACATTGCGGAATTCCTGAACACTGTGCCGGGCATAAAAGCCGAAAAATTCATTGGCCAGGCAGCAAAGCAAAACGAAAAAGGCATGACACAAAAAGAACAAGGAGAAACAATTCAAAAACTGAAAACAGGGGAACTAAACACACTCGTGGGTTCTTCTGTTGCAGAAGAAGGCCTTGATTTGCCAAACGTTGACTTGGTTGTTTTTTACGAGCCAGTCCCTTCTGAAATTCGGGCAATCCAGAGAAGAGGAAGAACAGGAAGGCTTGCACCCGGCAAAGTAGTAATGCTCATGGCAAACAAGACAAGGGACGAAGCATTTTACTGGAATGCCAATGCAAAAGAAAAAAAAGCTCACAACACCTTGAAAAAAATGCAGGCAGGAATGCAGGAAGACAAATACAAGCGCGACAAGCAAACCACTCTTGACAGCTTCAAAGAAGAAAAACAAACCAGTGAAAAAGAACAATTGTTAATTTACGCTGACCAAAGGGAACAGAGTTCTGAAATAGCAAAAAAACTCTCTGAAAAAGGCTGCATTGTAAGGGAAAAACAACTTGAAGTGGGAGATTACGTTTTAAGCGACAGATGCATAGTGGAAAGAAAAACAGTGAAAGACTTTTTGCAAAGCATTATTGACGGAAGGCTTTTCACGCAACTGCCCGCAATGACAGCAAATTACGAAAGCCCGATGATAATTGTTGAAGGAAATTACAAAGACCTGTTCACACTGCGCAATATCCACAGGAACGCAATTATTGGGGCGCTCACTTCAATTGCTGTTTCATACAGGACGCCTGTTTTGTTCACTGAAAATGCCGATGAAACAGCTGAATTCCTTTTCATTACAGCAAAAAGAGAGCAACTGAACAAATACAAAAGCATCAGGCTGCGCATAGGCAGAAAAGGAATGGCCTTACCTGAAAGGCAAAGGTTTGTGATTGAATCACTGCCAAACATTGGCCCAGAAACAGCAGTTGCACTGCTGAGAAAATTCAAAACAATCAGGAACATTTCAAACGCGCTTGGAAAAGACCTGCAACAACTGGACAACCTTGGGCCAAAAAAAGCAAGGCAAATAAAAAAAATCTTCTGGTCAGAATACAAGGAAGAATAGTTGAATTAACCAAACATATAATTTAATATAGGTTTGGTTGATTATATAATTTATGAGAATCCCGTTAAAAAACATGCTGAAGCGGCAGTCACAGGTTCGCTTGGCAGAGCTTCAGGACGAAACAGTCGACATACTCTATTCCATAGACCCTAATGCGGTTTTGCACGGCGGAACAGCAATCTGGCGCTGCCTGCAGGGAAACAGGTTCTCAGAGGATATTGACTGCTACTCGCTTGCAGGAAAAAACTTCAGGGCAAAACTTGAAGCCGAATTAAAAAAACGAAACCTTATCCTAAAAAAATTCAAGGAAAGCGAAAACACTGTTTTTTCAAAAATCTCAAACAGCCAAACAGAAGTCTCTCTGGAGGTTTCAAAAAGAAAAAGCCCGGAAAAAATCCAGGCAAGCTTTGAAAAAAGCGACGGCTCTTCAACAGAAATCTTCACTCTCTCAATCGAAGGCTTCATTATTGAAAAAGTAGATGCCTTTTTGAACAGGCGCTTAATCAGGGATTTGTATGACCTATGGTTCTTATCTTCAAAAACCGAAAAAATAGAAAAATCGCGGAAAGCACTCGAAAAATTGTTTAAAAATTACAAAGTGCCCGTTGACGAAAAAAACCTGAAAACAATTGTTTTTTCGGGGATAGCCCCGCCTTCAAAAGCAATGCTTGAAAAAATTCTTCAGAGGCTTTCACAATGAAATACACCAAAGAACTAAGGCAGCATTTTTCAAAAAAGCCTGTTTTTTCAGTCAGGGACATTAAAAATTTTTTTTCCAAAAAAAAAATTTCTTCAAAATATGTTAATGTCCTGCTTAACCACCTGTTAAAAAGAAAGGAAATTTTCAGGATTGCAAAGGGAACATACTCTTTTGGCACAGACCCTAATGTTATCGCTTTTGCAATCCAGCCATCCTACTTTGGCCTGCAGGATGCATTATCCCTGCACGGCTTCTGGAACCAGGGAACAATTCCAATTTTAATAACGCCAAGAAAAATCAGGCCAGGACTTAGAAAAGTTGCCGGAACAAATGTATTGGTCAGAAGAATCAGCCGCAAAATGTTTTTTGGAATTGAAATGATAAAATACTCCGATTTTTGGATTCCCATTTCCGATTCTGAAAAAACCCTTATTGATTTTTTTTATTTCAACGAGCCTCTGGACAGGCAAACACGCAAAAAAATGCTGAAAAAAACCAATAAAAAAAAGCTTTCAGGATACCTCAAAAAAACCTCAAAAAAAACACGCAAAAAAATAAACAAATTTTTGGGGGCAGAATACAAGGAAGAATAAATCAATCAGAAAATTCCCTGTCTTCTTTTCTTCTGCCTTTTGAAAGAATTGGATAGCGCCTGCGATTGACAAATTCAACATGGCCAGGCTTGTTAAAAGAAGGAATAACATACGGCCTCGGCTTGTTCAATCTGGCAACTTCGCTCTTTGAAAGAACAAGATCTCCGCCAACAAGCTCGCCTAATTGCCTTTTTCTGCGTGAAACAAACCGCAAATCAAGATGCACATTTGGGTCAAATGGTTTATCCTGGCCCTGCACAAAACGCCTTTTTCTAATCGGTTCCGGCATAAAAAAATCAACAATAGTTTTTCGAAGAAAAACTGCTCTTTTCCCAAGGCTTTTCTCTTTAGAGAAAAGGCTTATTTTGTCGCTTCCCACAAAACTGTTTCTTTTGGCTTCACCATTATGCCCTTGTCAGTGATTTCAAAAGGGTGAAGGTTTTTGTCATGCGCTGTTCCCCTCATTTTTCTCACAAAAATGCTCCTGTAAGGCGGAGTGAAAAACAAAGCAATTACACCGTCAGTTATGAATTCCTCTACTCCAAAAGCGCTGAACCTTTCCTTTAGGTTGGGAGCTTCGCTTGTAAGAATGGTTGTGCAATCCAGTTCTTTCAGGTAATCAACAAACTTGAAAAGCATTGCGCGCAAAATAGCCTTGTCAAACCAGATTCCAAGAGAAGTGGTGGAATCAATTACAAGGCGCTTGGCATTCATTTCCTTCATCATTGAGCCGATTGTTTCAAGCTCCTCGTCAATTTTGTCCTCAACCATTTTTGGGTCCTTGTTGTAACCCATTTTCATCCTGTAAATATTAATCATTTTTTTATCCTGGAATTTCTTGATATCCCAGTTAAAAGAAGCCATGTCCCACATAATGTTTTTGGGATTGCTTTCAATGCTCACATACAAGCCGCATTCATCGTAAAGCCTTGCCCCCTCTACAATGTACTGCATTGAAAAAATGCTTTTTCCTGCACCTGGGCCTCCGGAAACAAGAACAGAACTTCCCCGCGGAATTCCTCCCTTCAAAAGCTCGTCAAGGCCCGGAATTCCGGTTGCAACTCTTTCCATACAAAAACCAAATTAATATTCCACTTTCTTGTTTATTAACCTTTTGCATTTTCATTTTTTCATGCAGGCACCTTTTGGAACAGAACAGGGAGCAGGGGAAAGCACAATTAACCTTGTTGACCTTGTTGACCAGCCAGCATGGAAAACAATACTCATTGACCTTGTAAAAAGCAACAAAATGAATCCCTGGGACATTGACTTGACTGAACTGGCAAACAAGTATTTCCAAAAAATACAGGCACTTGAAAAAGCGGATTTAAAGCTCCCTGCAAACGCAATTCTCGCCTCAACAATCCTTTTAAAATTCAAGGCAAGGGCAATAAGCATAAGCTCAATTGAAGACGAAGATGAAACAACAAAAGAAATGACAAAAGAAGAAATCCAGTTTTTTGAACAAAACATTCCCGAATTAAGGCATGGCAGGCAGCTCCGCACAGGAAAAATTACTCTGGACGAGCTTGTTTCAAACATAGAGGCAATACTGGAAAAAACAAAGCAGAGGGGAAACATTTTAAGGGAAAAAGAAATTCCCGAATTCAAGTTAAGCATGAACCAGCCAAACATAGAAAAAAAAATAGAAGAAACCTATTTGTTAATCCAAAAAAAAGCAGATTCACAGGGCATAACAAGATTTTCACAATTAATAACCGGAAAAAACCCAGTTGAAATGGTGAATGTTTTCATTCCAATGCTTTTTCTCACAAACAAGGGAAAAATAAACATCTGGCAGGAAGAATTCTGGAGAGAAATATTCATTGCACTGCAAAGCGAAGGGACAGCAAGCGTAAAACTGCCTGAAAAAGAATAAGTTTAAATTCTCAGGGAGAATTATTCTAATTGGTGGTAAAATGGTGCATAGAAGACCAACTGATAGAAGAAAAGGCCTGGAAAGTTTTGCTAATCCCCATAAAAGGAAAGAGTTCTTTTTTTCTGGGCGCGGCACACAAGTATTAAGAGGCACTGATGCCCGCATCGGAGAAAGGCGCTCAGCCACAGAAAGAAGAAGAGGAGAGGAAAAAATAACCGGCGCATCATTCGAGTATAATGGCCGGGAAAAATCTTTTGCGGGCACTAACAGGCGCAAACCAGAAAAAGACAGAAGAAGATAGAAAAAAGAAATGGCATTGAGTTGCATTCAAAATTCTTTTTCTCAGTGAAGCAGGCCTGCAAAATTTGCAGGCAAAATGTTTAAATATTAGAAAAGCGATATTTTTAGCAAATAAAAACCGGATTTGCAGAAAGATGGGTGAAAAAAAGCAGTTTTATTCGGAATCCTTACTTTTTACAAGGTTTTGGTTTTTATTGTGAATAAATAATTTATATATGCTTGGTTGCCGTTAATAATATTGAATTAAATTCAACATAAAATTTGCCTTTCTGAACAGAATTTGAAACAGAATTTGGAGTAGTGATATTCATGAGTCTCGCAGGTTTAACCTTTGGAGTTGGGAAACAGTCTTTTTCTGTGCCGCCAATGATGCATGTTTTTTACCCAAAAGACAGCATCAAAATTGACCCGAATGTGGAAAACAAATTGCAGGTCATTAAAGTGTCAAGTTTTTACAATACGGACGACATTTATGTAGTTGCACAGGTCATTTCAGGAGTTGTAAAAGACAACATGTCTTTTAGCATCAATGGAAAAAAAATACTTGTCCCGGAAATTGAATCAAAACTTAAAGGCGTGGCAAAACAAGGAATGAATGTCGGTTTCAGCCTGCAGGGAATTGCAGTTGAAGAAATCGCCAAAGGCGCTGTTTTGGACATGAAGCCAGAACAATACCAGTAAGGAGGGGAAAAAATGGGCTGCAGCTGCTGCGGAAGCGAAAAAAAAGCAAAAAAGAAAAAATAAAGGCGGTTTGATTTATGCTGCCAATTCTATTTTTTATTTTAAAAAAAATCTCCCTAACCTGCTTTTACCCTTTCCAAATGCCTTTTCATCAAATTTGAAGCCTAATTCTTCATAATACCTTTGTATTCTGTCTTCATCAACCCTTAACACTATTTCTTTCAGGCCTTTTTTCCTTGCAACTGCAATTGCCTCGTTCAAAAAAAGCCTGAAAACATTGAAACCGCTTTTCTGGCCTTTAACAGGCATTGGCCTGCCTTTGGGCCAGACTTTTGCACCAGCAAGAAAAAGCCTGCCGGGAAACACAAAAACGCCTATAGATACAAATGATTCAAACCTGCGCGTTGAATTGTCCAATTTTTGAATTGAAACATTCAATACCCTTTCATTATCTTCCAAATTGCCTGTGTTTCAACTGCAAAAAAATTATTGCCTTTTGCACTGTAAAACTTTAGCCTCTGATTTTCCAATGGAATTGTCGGCCTGCTTAAACTTGCGCCAGCCGGAAGCCTTTTCTTTGCAATCAAAGAAAATTTTGGCATCCATCTACGCAATGGTTTTTCTGGACCAGGCATAACAAAGTGGTTGCTTGAAAACATTTTTAAGGGTTTTTTAATTTATTCTTGATTGTATGGCAGAAGACATTGAGAAAAACCAGGAAGTTTCTTTTGAAGAAAATGAAGTGCAGGGCGAAGAACCTGTTTCTGAGGCACTTGAAAATAACTCTGTTTTTGCCTCAAAACAGAATCCTGCGCAGCCAAAGGAAAACTGGCACAAATTGTTTGAAGCAGCTCTTTTCATGAGCCCGAATGCCCTGGCAATAGAAGACCTAATGGCAATTGTTGGCTCTGAAAATTACACTGAAGTCAAGAATTTTGCACTGGATTTTTTGAAACAATTTAATGAAAAAGATTCTGCCCTGGAAATTCTGCAGGTGGATGATGCCTTCAAAATGCAGGTAAAAGCGCATTTGGAGCCTCTTGTTTCCGGCTTTGCAGCAAAATCATTGTTTCACCAGGGAATGATGAAAACCCTTGCATTGATTGCCTTCAAGCAGCCGATAATGCAGAATGCGGTTATAAAATACAGGAACAACAAGGCCTATGACCATATTTCAAGGTTAGTTGAAGAAGGCTTTGTTGCGCGCGAACAAAAAGGCAGAAGCTTTGTCCTGCGGACAACAAAAAAATTTTTGGAATATTTTGGGACTGATTTCAAAAAAGAGCAGAAGACATTATGATTCTGCCTGGCTCGCTTTTTCTTTTTCAAGGTTCAGTTCAAGGATGCCGTTTTTGAATTTTTTTGAAAAATTGCTTTTCACATTGCAGGAAAAATCGAGGCGCTTGTAAAATTTTTTTTCTCCGGAAGCGGTTATTTCAATTGCCTTGTTTTCAGAAAGGCTTACTTGAATTTCTTTTTCTTCAACTCCGGGCATTTCCGCTGTTACAAGAATGTTTTTCGGCTTGTCAAGAATTTCCACCAATGGCGCCCTGAAATCGGAAAGCAATGGTTTTTGCTTTTTGTTTCCCGCAATAGCGATTTCTCCTTCAGGCGAGATTGTCATTGAAAAATCAAGCTTGTAATTGCCATCCTGGCTGCCTGCTTCCGGCTCAAGGTTTTTCATTACTTCGTCAAGGACTTTTTCCATTTTTTCCAGGTCAAAAAACAGGCCTGCTATGCGCTTCTCGTTTTTGTCCAAGGGCTTTTTTTCAGTCATTTTTCCAACCTGCCAGCTTTTTTTGGAATTTTTTGTCAAGCATTCCCTGTGAAGTTTGCCAGGTTTTCCTGGCAAAATCGGGAAGCTGATTGTTTTTTTTCATGCAATCGTTCAAAAAGCATATTGTTTCAGGGTCATGCGGATAGCCGCTTCCGATTGTGCAGCCGGCTTTTTCGGCAAGCTCTGCGATTGCAGAATCGCGCTCTGTTTTTGCAATAATGCTTGCAGCCGAAACAATTGGATAATTAATGTCTGCCTTGTGCTCTGTGCGCAGGATTGTTTCAAAATTAATGTATTTTTTTATGCGCTTGCCAAAATTTTCCTGTTTTATGTCTGGAGAATCAATAAAAACAATTTCCGGCTTTTCCTTGAGGCCATTCAGAAGCGCGCCAATGCGCATTGCCTCTATTTCGTTCAGGCTTTTCCAGGTGCGCAAAGAATCAATTTCCAGGGGAGAAATTTTTATTGTGGCAAATTCCAAAAGGGCTTTTTTAATCGGGCCAAGCTGCTCTTCTCTCTGGTTTTTTGTCAATAATTTTGAGTCTTTAACCCCAATTTCTATGAGCAGCTCTTCCTGGCTTTTTTCAATGCTTGCAACAGCCAACACCATTGGCCCCAAAACAGGGCCTCTTCCCGCCTCATCAATGCCAGCAATTAACATAAACCAATCCAGATAATAAAATGCCTGGTAAGGTTAAAAAAACAATTCCATCAATTCGCATGAACCCGCGCAAAACCAAAAACTGTTTTGCATTTGTTTTTAAAGCTTCCGAATTAAGAATAGTTTATTGTTTGGCGAATAAATTCAAATTCTTTTTTGATTTAATTGGTTTGTGGTGTTATGGAAGGAATACTGAAAAACTACAGGCGCGGAGTCAATACTGCGCATCCAAAACAATTCATAATAATTGTGAATGGAATTGATTCAAGGGCAAAAGCCTCTGCGCTTGCAGGAAAAAAAGTTGTTTGGAAAGGCAAAAATTCAGAATCAATCGGAAAAATCCTTTCAGCCCACGGAAACAAGGGCGCTGTAAGGGCAAAATTCCCAAACGGATTGCCTGGCCAGGCAATCAGCACAAAAGTAGAAATAAAAGAAACAGCAAAAGCGGAAACAAAAAAGAAAAAGGAAAATAATTGCTTATCTTCTTCTGAATAATTTAGAAACTTCGGGTCCACACTTACTGCGGTCTTTTTTTGCACGCACAGTAGAAGCCCTTTTTTCAGAGCGCAGTGCCCTCAACCTTGCTATTTCAAGATTAGAAAGAGGGGGAAATGATGTTGAACTATACGGTTCTGACAAAAGCAAAACATTCCTAAAGCCAGGCATTGTTCCTGCAAGCCCTGCAATATGATTCTGGTGTGCAAGAACAATGTCGCCACCAGAAGCATTTTTTTTGATTGTTCTGATCCATAAACGCTCACGCACATTATGCATCAAATACCTGAATTCATCAAGGGAAAGCCCCGCATCAGTCAAATCAATCCTGCCAGAAAGTGAAATTTTAACTTTTGACCTTAGCCTGGCAATGCGCTCAGAATCCAATGAAACTACTTTCATTCCCATTTTGCGCGCCTTAGAAATAGCGGATAAAAAAGAATCAAGTCTTGCTATCTGAACCCCTTCTCTTGACAAAAAACCAGCTTGCGCATCAGCTTGGCTCGATGCAGGGCCTTCAATAAAAAGAGTTTTGCCTTTCTTACCAAACTTCTCAATCATCTGTTCTGCAAGCCTGCCAAGCGAAGGATTGTCATGGTCCAGTCCAACAAGCAATGGCTGACTCGGATCAATTATTCTAAAGGCTTTTTTCATAATAAAAATTAGCTTCAAGTTATTAAAATAAGTTTGTTTAAAGCAAGAAAATTAGCCTATGCAGACAAATTTTAATTGCCAAGTAACTGTTTTTGCATTTACCTTATTTGTGACAAGTGCCTGTTAATATAATCCACGCTTTTGTCACAGGTTTTGCAGGCATCAAGGGCATCAAGGCAAATCCTTTTGTATTCCTGGGAAGTACGGATTGATTCAACAGGATAATCCTGCCTTCTCAATTCATTATAGCGTTCCCCAAACATGGAATACATGGATTCTGCTGATTTTAATGCAAGGTTTCTTTCATTGTCAGTCGGCCTGAGCCTTGCCCTTCCATAACAAAGCAAGCAGTTTCTCTTGGCATTCTTTAACAGTTTGTCAATCTCAAACCTGAATTGCACTTCAACCATAAAAAAACGCCTATGCAAAACAAATAAATAGCTTTGCAAAAAGCAAAAAAAGCAGGAAAAAGGGAAAATTTAGGCTGCAACGTCAATGTCCAGCCTTTTTTTGAGTTCCCTGTACCTGTTCCTGATTGTGACTTCAGTAACCCCTGCAACATTTGCAACTTCTTTTTGTGTCCTGCGCTCGCCTTTTAACAGGCCTGCAATATAGACAGCTGCAGCTGCAACTCCTGTTGGGCCTCTTCCTGAAATAAGGCCTCTTTGCATTGCGCTTTCAAGGATTTTTCTGCCTTCTTCCTGGACTTCACCGCTAAGGTTCAGTTCTGAAGCAAATCTTGGAATATAATGAATCGGGTTTGTTAATGGCACATCAAGCTTTAATTCCCTTACAAGAAACCTGTATGTTCTCCCGATTTCTTTTTTTGTAAGGCCGCTTGCTTCTGCCATTTCATTAAGTGTTCTTGGAACATGGTATGTCCTGCAAACAGTGTACAAAACAGCTGCCACAACAGCTTCAATCAGCCTTCCCCTGATAAGGCCTTTTTTGACTGTTTTCCTGTAAAGCAAAGCTGCCGCTTCAATAAGGGATTCTGGAATGTTAAGGTAAGAAGCAACCCTTCTCAATTCAGTGAGGGCAATTGAAAGGTTTCTCTGCATGCTGCTGCTTATGCTTGCCCTTTTATGCCATTTTATAAGGCGGTACATTTGTGCCCTGCTTTTGCTTGAAAGCTTATTCCCTCTTAAGTCAGTGCCTCTCCTGTCAATCATTGTGACTAAGCCCTTGTTCAATTTGACATATTTCATTGGGCTGCCTGTCCGAGCGCGCTTTTCAAACTGGTCAGAATCAAAACTCCGCCATTCTTTTCCATAATCAATCATATCTTCTGAAAGAACCAAACCGCAATCCTGGCAGACAACTTCTCCTTTTTCAGGGTCTGTCCTGATTCTTTTGCTTCCGCACTCAGGGCATTTTTCAACCATTCAATCACCTACTCCAAAATAATCCATTCAGAATTTTCCAATAAAAATCGTGTTTCAAAAAGCGCTCACAACACCCCAATCAACAAAGCCTTAATAGCCTTGAAAAGGACAAAAGAATTAGAGTGTATATATAAATATTGCTGTGCAAGTGGTATTTAAATATGTGCTTTCAAGGGGGTTATGGCCCAAAAGCCCGTTTATTGGATTAAAACAGCTTGGACAGTGCCTGACTGGCCAGGCCTTGAGGTTACTTTTGCCTTGGCTTCTTTTCCTTCAAACTTGATTTTTATTATAGCGCCTTTGGTAATTGTGTTTTGCCTTGCATACTGCCTGTTGGCTTTGTTTTCAATAACAGACAAAACCTCTGCTTTTGAAGTTTTATTTCCAGTGCCTGTAATTGCAATAAACCTGATTTTTTGGGCTTTTACCTTGGTGTTTCCGCCAAGCGCTTTGACTGTCTTGCGTTTCTCTGTTTTTTCATCAGCAGCAATGCCTGTTGCGGAAAAATCCCCGCCTTTCCAGGCCAGGCGCTTGTCCATTCTTCTGATGGCAGAATTTTTTCCGCCAGTAATTTTTTTCTTTGAATCCATATGCCATTGAGTCAAAAACAAAACCTCTTTAAAATCCGGATTTAATAAATTATTAGTCCGTGGAAAGCATTAAAAGCCTTTTTTCAGGTGCCTTCTTTCCAGCTTGCAAGGTATTTTTTTTGTTCTTCTGTAAGGCAATCGATTTTTGTGCCGATTGCCTTGAGTTTTAGTTCTGCAATGTGCTGGTCAATTTCTTCGGGGAGAACATGGACTGCCGGCTTTAATTTGCCCTTGTTTTTTATGCCGTATTCAAGCGCAAGTGCCTGGCCGCAAAAACTCAAATCCATTACCTCTGAAGGATGGCCTTCTGCCGCTGCAAGGTTAACCAGCCTGCCTTCTCCGCATAAAAAAACTTTTTTTCCATTTTTCAAAGTGTATTCATCCAATTGCCATCTTATTCTTCTTTTTGATTTTGCTTTTTTGTTCAGGTCTGCAACTGCAATTTCAATGTCAAAATGCCCTGAATTTGCAAGGATTGCTCCGTTTTTCATTTTTTCAATGTGCTCCATTGTTATTACATCCCTGTCTCCGGTGACAGTAAGGAAAATGTCTCCAAGGGGCGCTGCTTCTATCATTGGCATTACGCTGAAGCCATCTGCATGTGCCTGCAATGCCTTTACTGAATCAACTTCAGTGACAATTACATTTGCGCCAAAGCCCCTTGCTTTTGAAGCAACTCCTCTTCCACAATCGCCATAGCCTGCTACAACAAAGGTTTTGCCTGCAATAAGCACGTTTGTGCATCTTAAAATTCCGTCAAGGCTGCTTTGCCCTGTTCCATAAAAATTGTCAAACAAGTGCTTTGTTTTGTTGTCATTGACTGCGATTACAGGGTACTTTAAAGCAGAGTCTTTTTCCATTGCCCTTAATCTTATAACTCCTGTTGTTGTTTCTTCTGTTCCAATAATCAGGTTTGGAATCAACTCTTTGTGCTTGCTGTGGATTTCGCTTATCAAATCGCAGCCGTCATCAATTGTTGCATTTGGCTTGAAATCAAGGACTTTGTTTAAGTATTTGTAATAGTCTTCGCGTGATTCTCCTTTGTAGCCGAAAACATTTACCCCTTTTTTTGCAAGAGCAGCGGCAACATCGTCCTGAGTGCTTAAGGGATTGCAGCCAGTAATTGCAACTTCTGCTCCGCCAGCAATCAGAGTAAAAACAAGGTTTGCTGTTTCTTTTGTAATATGCAAAGCCATTCCGACTTTAATTCCCTTTAATGGTTTTTCCTTTGCAAATCTTTCTTTTATCTGCATCAAGGCAGGCATCTGCATTTCCGCGTATTCAATGTTCATCTGGCCCTGTTCAGCCAATTTTATATCTTTCACTTCAAAAGCCATTAAAGCACCCCTTTAGTCAATCTTAGAAAAAATAACAACATAATTTTTTCCGTAATATTCAGCGCATTTCGGGCAAGTAGTGTAAAAAAAATACATTTTTCCTGGCTGAATTCCTTTCGATTTCACATATGCCTGCATTTCCTTTACCCATTTTCCCGAGTCCTTAAAATTTCCCTCAAAAACCTTTGAAAGGAATTTTCCCTGAACCTTCACTGTTTCTTTTCCAGGAATTTCTTTGCTTACCGCAATAAAAATATCGGCGCCAAACAAGGAATCGCCATCATAAAGCATTAATGGCTTTTCTGCAAGCGCATCTGCTTTCTGAATTAAGCCCATGTCTTTTACCATTATTCCGCCAAAGTTAATTGGAATATGCAGGAAAGTTTTTACCCTGTCTTTCAAAAACAATTTGCCTTCAAAAGAAACCTCTTTTTCATCCCAGGGAACAGGATCAAACTTCGGGCAGCAGCCTGTTTCAGAATCTTCATAAAGCGTTTCCATAAAATCCCCTTCAAATAATCTTCTTGTTCCCCAATGTTTTTATTATGCTTGGATAAATTTCCCCTATTTCCTTGCTTGCATCGACTTCAATGATTTTTTTTTGTTTGCCATAAAAGGCAAGCACTGGCTTTGTTTGCTTTTCATAAGCAGCCCATCTTTTTCTTATTGCCTCTTCCTTGTCATCTTCCCTCTGGTACAATGAGCCGCCGCATTTGTCACAAACGCCTTCCACTTTTGGCTTTAAGTTTCTCAAATGATAAATCGCCCCGCATTGCCTGCACTGCCTTCTCCCTGTTAAGCGGGAAAGAAGCACTTTGTCGGGAGCAGTGAAATTCAATGCCAAATCAATTTTTTTTCCAAGTTTTTGCATCAGGGCATCAAGGCTTTCTGCCTGGTTTTCTGTTCTCGGAAACCCGTCAAGAATAAAGCCTTTTTCAGTGCCTCCCTGTTGTATGCGTTTCTCAAAAATTTCAATGACAATTTCGTCGGGAACAAGGCTTCCGCTGTTCATTATTGCCTGGACTTTTTTTCCAAGCTCTGAACCGCTTTTGATTTCCTCGCGGAGAAGGTCACCGGTTGAAATCTGCGGAATTTCAAAGTCAAGCGCCAGGCGCTGCGCATAAGTGCCTTTTCCAACTCCCTGCTTGCCAATAAAAACAAGATTCATAAGAAAAACCAGAAAAGCAATAAAAACAAATAAGTTGAAAGAATTAAAAAACCCACTACCGCGGGCAGAATTTTGAATTATTTTTTCCTTAGTATTACATTTGTAGTAAATGCATCCGCTCTGCGGACTATTTCAAAGCCTGGGAAAGATTTTGGTGCTGGCATGCCCAAGCTAATCATTAGCAAGCCGCCTTTTCTGAGAACTTTTCTGGCCTTCTCCAGTGCAATTCCCAAATCTGTGGCATGTGCAATTCCCAAATTAGAGCGGATAAAGTCAAAATAATTTTTTGGAAACTTTCTATCCAATGCTTCTGCATGGCCAACATGGAATTGAATTGCACCTTTGATTTTCTTTGTTATGCCAGGCCAACCTGGAAAATGCCGCAAAGACAAACCATGCAATTCAATTGAATCACCAAATTCGGCATGCAAATCCAACAAGGCATTGCCTTCAGTGCAACCCAAATCCAAAAACCTGGTTTTGTGCCTTGTTCTGGCTAAATAAGAATGCATTATTGGAACTATTTGAATTGGAAACTGAACTAGACTGCCTGCAAGAGAAGCACTATGCGAAAGACTCCAACCAGTCCTATCCATCCTGCGCCCATGCCATAAGTCCTTTGCCAAACGCGCCCGATAGCCGGCATCTCCTGCACGCTTTCGAACATTAGGCAAACACAATCACAGCAATATTATTGCCTTGCAGATATTAAAAAGAATTGGTTGAAAAAGCATATTGCTGGTTTAATAGCATACTATTAAATATTTTTTCACGCATATTTGTTGTTTATGGTTACTACTATGAGTTTTACTGCTGAAGAGGCTTTTGTAAAGGCAATTGACTCTGCAATTGCAAAGACTGGCTTGTACCATTCAAAAAGCGAGTTTTTGAGGGATGCTGCAAGGGAAAAGCTGGAAAAAATTTTGTATTTGGAAGAAGACCTCAAGGCAGTAAGGGAAATGCGGAAAAGACTACAGGCAAAAGCAAAATGCAGGAAGGACCTTACGTTAAAAGAAAGGGAAGCACTTTTCAAAGAGTATCTAGAATCTCATTTGGAGAAACAGCTTTAATCAAAGCGCTGGCTTTTTCGAAGTCCCTGATATTCCAAGTAACAATGAAATCGGCCTTATTCTCAAGAGCGATTGATACATGCAAGGCATCTGCATAATGCAGGCCTGTTTGCTTTGCTATTCTTGAAACGCTGCTGAAATCAATTTTTTCTTGAATAAAAATTGCATTTACCCCGTGCCTTTCAAATTCTTCAGAGATTGCTTTTTTATCAAGACAAGCGATTTTCCCAACTTCACTTAAAAACCAGTTTGAAATAAGCAAAACGTGTTTTTTATTTTTACAGACCGCAAAAAAATTTTCGCTATCCAAAAACCTCAAATTAAAAGCAGAATCAATTTCTTCCCTTACAAAAGAAATAAAGACATTTGAATCAAGATACAAGCGCTTTGGCATGAAAAAGGCAGAATAGCCAAGCCTTTTTATTTCCACGCTGGGATTCGGCAATTGCCTAATCCCTGGCTTCAAAGTCAATTACTATTTGTATTGTTTCCTTGCTGAATGCGCGCACTTTTTGCTTGTGCAAAATCCTTGTTTTTTTGCAAAGTTTTTTTGCTGTTTTTTCAATAAGGGAAAAGATTTTTTCATACGGGTTTGCTGCCGGAACAAAAGCGTAAAAGTGGATTACGCAGCCTTTTGGATGCGCGGAAATCATTGCGCTTTCCAAAAAGTTTTCAGCTCCTTTTGGCAGGGGCATTACAATGCGGTGGAAAAAATCCTTAAATTTTTTTGGAACAATTTTTTTTACATCTCCCTGCACTGGAAAAATCCTGTTTTCCGCCTTGTTGAGAAGAATGTTTTCATCCAAAAATTTGACTGCAACAGGATTTAATTCAATTGCAAAAGCCGCTTCCATCTGAGAATTTTTTGCAAAAACAATTGGAAAAGGCCCTACTCCTGCAAAAAAAGCGCCTATTACTTCCCCTGGCTTTATTTGGCGTGCAATGCGCATGCGCTCTGTTCCCAGGCGCGGGGAAAAAAAGGCTTTTCCAACCGGAATTTTGAAAACACAGCCGCTTTCCCTGTAAGTTGCAACAAGGTTTTTTTCCCCTGCAATTATTTTTACTGGCTCTACCCTGAATTTGCCCTGGTGCGCGCCAAGCTTTTTGCAGACTGTTTTAATTGACTTGTTTGACTGCAAAAGAGCATTTGCAATGAGCTTTTCTTTTTTTTCAAGCTCTTCTGGGATTTCTATTATTGCAATGTTTCCAAGAGTGTCAAAGCTTGAAACCAGCTTTGAAAATTCTTCCTGAGAAAGCTTTTCCCGCAGTGCCTCTTTGAGGCTTTTTGGCTGTTTTGTTGCGGGAGAAAAAAGAAGCCTGTTCATTGCAAAAGAAGGCACAATTTTTTTCAGGTCTTTCGCCTCTTTTTCCGAGAGCTTTCTTTTTATTGGAAAAAAAATAAAGTCTGCAGAAGGCATTGTTTCAAAATTGTGCTCCAACAATTGCCTTGCAACAAGCCATTGGTGCAATTTTTCTGCATTTTTTTTTTCTGTTTTAACAGAAAAAAATTCGCATTCTCCCTGGCCTGCTTTCATAAAAAAGATTAAGGGGCAATTAATTTAAATTAAGATAATCCCAATCTATTTGAATTTGGGGACAAGGTATGCTTGCAAAAAAACCATTAAGGGAACCTCATTCAAGCCCTGAACGAGTATCAGAAGCTGAAAGGCTCAAATATTTGCGCAGGCATGCAGCCCAAATGCACATAGAGCTGAAATCAAGAATGCTTGAACGCCTGATGGCCAGCAACCAAGCGCAAAGTGAGCATATGGTGAAACTGTTCAGCGAGGTAAGGCCAATATTAAATACAATTAGCAGATTAAGGACTACAACAGG
>JAQTNI010000015.1 GCA_028713935.1 Candidatus Iainarchaeum sp. | reverse complement strand
ATTGCATTGCTGTCTGCAACATGGAAAATTTTGACCCTTTGGGGATTCACACTGGCGAGAGCATTTTTGTTGCGCCAAGCCAGACTCTTTCAAACAAGGAATATCATTTGCTCAGGGAAATTGCAATAAAAACAATAAGGCATTTTGGAATAATTGGGGAATGCAATATCCAGTTTGCTCTTGACCAAAAAAGCACTGATTATAGGGTTATTGAAGTGAATGCAAGGCTGAGCAGGAGCAGTGCTCTTGCTTCAAAGGCAACGGGTTATCCTCTTGCATTTATTGCCGCAAAGCTTGGTCTTGGCCAAAATCTTATGGATTTGCAGAACTCTGTTACAAAAAAAACAATGGCTTGTTTTGAGCCTGCGCTTGATTATATTGTTGTAAAAATTCCAAGGTGGGATTTAAAAAAATTCAAAAAAGTCAGCAAGCTGATAGGCACTGAAATGAAAAGTGTGGGAGAAGTAATGGCAATTGGCAGGACTTTTGAAGAAGCAATCCAGAAGGCTGTCAGGATGCTGAACATTGGAATGTATGGCCTTGCAGGCAACAAGATTGAAATCCAGGAAATAAGCCAAAAAATAGCAAATCCCACTGATGAAAGGCTTTTTGCAATAGTGGAAGGCTTAAGGCAGGGAATGGGCATTGAAAAAATCTGTTCCCTTAGCAAGATAGACAAATGGTTTCTTTACAAAATAAAAAAAATTGTTGAAACAACAGAGGAAATCAGCGGAAAAAAAATCAGTGAAATGGAAAAAGAAACAATGTTAAGGGCAAAACAAACAGGCTTCAGTGACAAGCAGATAGCTATTCTTTCAGGTGCGGAAGATGAACTTGCAGTAAGGGAAAAAAGGAAAGGGTTTGGAATAACGCCTTTTGTAAAGCAGATTGACACGCTTGCAGCTGAATTTCCAGCGCAGACAAATTATCTTTACATGACTTACAATGGCATTGAAAATGATGTTGGCTTTGAAAGCAAAAAACAGGCAATGGTGCTTGGAAGCGGGCCTTACAGCATTGGGAGCAGTGTTGAATTTGACTGGTGCGCAGTTACATCAATAAAAACATTGAAGCAAATTGGTTTTGGCACAATAATGGTCAATTCAAATCCCGAAACAGTCAGCACTGATTATGATTCCTGTGACAGGCTTTATTTTGAGGAACTCAGCCTTGAAAGAGTCCTTGACATTTATGAAAAAGAACAGCCCGAAGGAATAATAATCAGCAGCGGAGGGCAAATCCCAAATAACATTGCATTGAAACTTCACAAGGCTGGCGCGAAAATACTGGGAACAAGCCCTGAGAGCATTGACAAAACTGAAAACAGGCACTTGTTCAGTGCCTTGTGCGATTCGCTTGGAATTGACCAGCCAGAATGGAAAGAGCTTGCAAAAGAAAAAGAGGCAATTGAATTTGCAAAAAAAACAGGCTTCCCTGTCCTGATAAGGCCAAGCTATGTTTTGAGCGGAAGCGCAATGGGAGTTGCTTTCAATGAAAAAGACCTGGTTGCATACCTTGGAAAGGCAACAGAAGTTTCTCCCGAACATCCAGTGGTGATAAGCAAATTTATTGCAAATGCAAGGGAAATAGAAATTGATGCGGTTGCACAGCTGGGAAAAATCCTGGTTTTTGCATTGAGCGAGCATGTGGAAAATGCAGGGGTTCATAGCGGGGATGCCACAATTGTTTTGCCAACGCAGAAAACCTATCCCGCAACAGCAATCAAGGCGCTTGAAATAGCAAAAAAAGTTGCGTCTGAATTATGCATTACTGGCCCTTTTAATATTCAGTTTATTGCAAAGCAGAATGAAGTCAAGGTAATTGAATGCAATCTGAGGGCGAGCAGGAGCTTTCCCTTTGTTTCAAAAGTGACCGGGAAAAATTTTATTGAAATTGCAACAAAAGCAATAATGCTGGAAAAAATTTTGCCTGAAGAAAAAAATTCCGAATCAAAATACCTGGGAGTAAAGGCTCCACAGTTTTCCTTTGGCAGGCTGAAAGGCGCAGACCCTTTGTTAGGAGTGGAAATGGCTTCAACTGGGGAGGTTGCCTGCCTTTCTTCCAACCTTGAAGATGCTTTTTTGAAAAGCCTTATTGCAACCGGGTTTTCATTGCCCTGCAAGAATATTTTGATAAGCATTAGCGGGGAAGAAAACAGGAAGGATTTTATTGAAGAAGCAAGGGTTCTTGCAAAAAAATTCCCGCTTTTTGCAACAGAGCACACAAGGGAATTTCTTTCAAAAAACGGAATTGAAAGCAAAAAGGTTTTCAAAAGCCATGAAAAAAAACACCCAAACACTGTTGACATGTGCAGGGCAGGAAAAATCGGGCTTGTTATCTGCATTGCACAGGAGCTTGACAGGAAACAGCTTGAAAAACAATATCCCCTGAGAAGGGCTGCCATTGATTATTGCGTGCCCCTTGTCACAAACAAGCAAATGGCAAAATTGCTTGTAAGAAGCATTGAAAAAATACAGTGTGAAGACTTTGAAATAAAGCACTGGGAAGAATACCTGAACAGTGCATAATTTTAAATAATTTTGTTTGCCCTTCTATTAGCGGGTTTTGTGGGCTTTTCTTTAACCGATGTCATAAGCATTTGCGATTTTTCAAAAAAAGACATTGATTTTGTGCTTGAAAAAGCAGCTGAGCTTGAAAAAACTCCTAAAGAAAAAAAATCAAGGATTCTTGAAGGAAAAATTATTGCTTCTCTTTTTTTTGAGCCAAGCACTCGCACAAGGCTTTCTTTTGAAACAGCAATCCAGAGCCTTGGCGGAAAAGTAATCGGCTTTGCAGACCCTGCAGTTAGCAGCGCTTCAAAAGGCGAAACTCTTTCAGATTCAATCAGGATAATTTCCGGTTACGCTGACATTATTGTAATGCGGCATTTCATAGAGGGAAGCGCGCGCAGGGCAGCGGAAGTAGTAAAAAAGCCGGTTATCAATGCAGGCGATGGCGCAAACCAGCATCCCACACAGACACTGCTTGACCTTTATACAATAAAAAAAGAATTTGGAAAAATTTCAGGCCTGAAAATTGGCCTGCTTGGCGATTTAAAATACGGCAGGACAGTGCACAGCCTCATGTATGCGCTTGCCCATTATCCAAATGCAGAAGTTTTCTGCATCTCGCCTGAAAGCCTGCGCATGCCCCAGGAAATTATACAGGCAAATTCTGGAAAATTGAAAATTGTTGAAACAAGGGATTTGCAGGAATTTTTGCCCGAACTAGACCTGCTTTATGCAACGCGCATCCAAAAGGAAAGGTTTGTGGATGAGTTTGAATATGAACAGATAAAAAACATTTTTGTTTTGGGAAAACAGGTCCTTGAAAAAACAAAAAAAGGCTTCAGGATAATGCATCCCCTTCCAAGAGTGAACGAAATCAAGCCGGAACTTGATTCAACAGAAGCAGCGCTTTACTTTGAACAGGCACGCAACGGCCTGCCAGTAAGGGAAGCACTTCTTTCAATCATGAAGGACGTGGAAAAGTGAAAGAAACAGACATAAGGCTGACTCCGATTAAAAACGGGACAGTGCTTGACCATCTGCCGGTTGGAACTGCACTGAAAATTCTTGAAGCCCTGCAATTGTCAAAGCCTGAAAAGGCTGTTACAATTGCAATTAACACTGAAAGCAAAAGAATGGGAAAAAAAGACTTGGTTTTTATTGAGGGAAAAGAGCTGACAAAAAGCGAAACAGAAAAAATAGGCCTGCTTGCAAAAGGTGCCACCATTAACCTGATTCAGAACAGCGAGGTAAAAAATAAAACAACTATTGAACTGCCTGAAAAGGCAATCGGCATAATAAAATGCCTGAATCCAAAATGCATTTCAACAATTGAAGGCCTTGAAACAAGATTTTGCATTGAACAGGAACCATTGCGCGCAAAATGCTTTTACTGCGAAAAAACAATGCACGAAAAAGAAATCGCAAACGCCATAAAGTAAACTGTTTGCAGGAATTTTTTATGCCATCGGATTCTGAGATAGAAACAGAGCAACTGCAGGCTGCGACAAGAAAATTAATTGGTTTTATAAAAAGGGAAAAAATTGGATTTATAATTCTTGAGGGGAGAAGCGCAAGGCCTATTGCGGACTTGCTGAAACCTGCATGGGCAAATTTAAACCCTGGCAAGCCATTGCCAAGAATGTTTGCAATCGGAAACAGGGTAAAAAAATTTGCCGGAATGGATTTGGATTATTCCCCAACAGATTACCTAACTGACAAGCGACTTAGAACTTTTGATTATTCTGGATTAGAAAAAGAACTTTCAATAGCAATGCCAAGTTTAATGCAAAGCAAGGGACAAAAAGTTTTGCTTCTAACAGAATGGACTGACAGTGGAATGAGCATCAGCTGCGTTAAAAAAATCTTTGAACAAATTGGATTTGCAAAGCTTTCTTTGGGGGCTTTGCTTGCATCTGCATCATACACAAATAAAACAAGAGAAGCAAAACTAGACTTTCTCGGGGCAACAAGGCTGGGGAGCCCATCTCTTTATGGTAAACGCCGCACGGCCAACAGAGCCCTACATCGGAGATTGCGTTTACAAATGCGCAAAATCGGGTCTTCAGTCAGAAAGCCAGTAAAAGCAAGAAGGAGAAGATAAAAATGCTTTCAACTGTTTTTGCCGGAATTGAACTGAAGAATCCCACTGTGCTTGCTTCCGGAATCCTGGGGACAAATGCTGAACTGCTTTTAAGGGCGGCAAATTCAGGCGCAGGCGCTGTCACAATGAAAAGCGTTGGCCCAAAGGAAAGGCAAGGCCATAACAATCCAACTGTTGCTGTCTGGGAACACGGATTATTGAATGCGGTTGGCCTGCCAAGCCCTGGCTATAAGGAAATTGAAGAAGAATTTGAATTGCTAAAAAAAAGCCCAGTGCCTGTAATTGCATCAATTTACGGGGCAAATGTTTCAGAATTTGTGGAAGTTGCAAAGGCAATTGCAGAAAAAAAACCAGCAATGGTTGAAGTGAATATTTCCTGCCCAAATTCGGAAATGCATGGCCAGCTTTTTGGATGCCACGCTGATTCGGGAGCTTCTGTTATTTCAGCAGTAAAAAAAGAAATTGGAGAAATTCCGCTGATTGCAAAACTGACGCCACAGGCGCTGAATATTTCAGAAATTGCAAAAGCCTGCGAAGCTGCGGGCGCTGACGCAATCTGCGCAATCAATACTGTGCAGGGAATGCTCATAAACATTGAGGCGCACAAGCCAGTCCTGCACTTTAAAAAAGGCGGAATAAGCGGGCCTGCAATAAGGCCAATTGCAGTGAGATGCATCTGGGATATTTTTGAGGCAGTAAAAATCCCGATTATTGGGCTTGGAGGAGTAAGCAATGGGCGCGATGCAATTGAATTGATGCAGGCAGGCGCAACAGCAATTGGAATCGGAAGCGGGATTTATTATCAAGGCACGGGTGTTTTCAAAAAAGTTTGTGAAGAAATGCAGGAATGGATGAAAGCAAACAGCTACAAAAGCGTGAAAGAACTGGTGGGAATTGCGCATGAGTGATTTGCCAAAAATTTGCAGGATAAAAAAAATTGTGCAGGAAACCCAGAGCATACGCACTTTTTTTCTTGGCATTGAAATTAAGGCAATTCCTGGGCAATTTGTAATGGCATGGCTTCCCGGCATTGATGAAAAGCCTTTCACTCTCACTGCTGCAGGAAAAGAAATTGCAATTACTGTGCAGGAAAGGGGAAAATTCACAAAAGCGCTTTTTGCAATGAAAGAAGGGGATTCAATCGGAATAAGAGGCCCTTATGGAAACGGATTTGATTTCAAGGGAGTAAAAAAAGCCTGCATTGTCGCAGGGGGCTGCGGAGCAGCGCCAGTTTTATTGCTTGCACAGGAATTGAAAAAGAAAAAAATTGGATTGAAAATAATTTTAGGCGCAAGGACAGGAAGCGAGTGCCTGTTCAAAAAAAACCTCGGAAAGACTGGCGGCTTGTACATAACAACCGATGATGGTTCGGAAGGAGAAAAAGGCTTTACAACAACAACACTTGAAAAATTGCTGCAGAAGGAAAAATTTGACTGCGTGTTTGCATGTGGCCCGGAAATAATGCTTTCAAAAGTTTTTGAAATTTGTGAGAAGCATAAAATTAAATGCCAGTTGAATCTGGAACGGTTTATGAAATGTGGGGGAATGGGAATTTGTGGCCAATGCGCAATAAATGAATGGCTTGTCTGCAGGGACGGCCCAGTTTTCAGGAATGAACAGCTGCAAAAAATGCCTGAATTTGGAAAATTTGCAAGGCTGAAAAGCACTAAAAAGGTTTCTTTGCAAGAATATGCACAATGGAGGCAATAAGCACAGTGAAGAGGAGTTTGAATGGGAACATTTCCTAGATTTTCGCGCAGGATTTTTTTTCGAAAGAAATTGTATGGCGGCAAAAAAACATTTGTTGCAGACAGAGTAAAAAAGGCAGTAACAATAAAAAGGGTTGCCCGACTAGAGGGCTGGCCAGAAGTCTGCGCAGGGCGCCATGGCACAGTGTATGATTTGCTTGTTTACAAGGGCAAACATAAAGTAAATCTTGTTATAAAAAAATATCGCAACCCAATCAGGCAAAACGCCATTGCAAAAAGAGAATTCGGCATTTTTCAAAGGCTTAGGGCAAACGGTTTTTCTGTCCCTCCAACAATAAGGCTGGTACAAATTTATGGAAAAAAATATGTTGCCTTGACAGACCTTTCAAAATTAGGGGATTTGCAATTCAAACATGGTTTCAACAATAATCGCCATCACTTGAGAGCACTGGGAATTCCTGAAGAGGAAATTTCGCGTACTATAGAACATATTGCAAGCGAAAACCAAAGGGCAAGAGAATTGGGGATAAAATTAGAAGATAGTTGGGAATTAATTGTGGATACAAAAAATAAAAACATTAAACCATTTATTTTGGATTTAGGGGCGAATTCGTCATGACAATGCAGGAATTTGATTTGGTTTTGAAGAATTGCCTTGCAGTGCAGAAAGGCCAGTTTTTGAAGAGAAACATTGGAATCAAAAACGGCTTGATTGGAAAAATTGCATTGGAAACTGAAAAACTCAACACCATTAACACAATTGACTGCAAAGGAAGCTTTTTGATTCCCGGCCTTATTGATGAACATGTGCATTTTCGCTTTCCTGGAATGACCCACAAGGAAGATTGGGCTTCCGCGACAAGGGCAGCAATTTCAGGCGGAGTTACAACTGTGCTTGACATGCCGAACACAATTCCCCCATTGACAAGCAGGCATCTTATTGAAGAAAAAATTGTTGCAGTGAAAAAAGATTCCTTGTGCAATTTTGGATTTCATTTTGGCGCAACAACTGACAATGAAGCTGAACTGCGGAGGCTTGAAGGTGTTTCTTCAATAAAAGTTTTCATGGGAAGCAGCACTGGCTCTTTGCTTGTAAAAGACAAAAAAAGCCTTGAAAGGATTTTTAAGATTGCAAAAAAAAAGGATTTGCTTGTAACAGTGCATGCAGAGGACGAGGATTTGATTGCAGCAAACCTGAAAAAAGCAAAATGGGATGCAAAAAATTCAGCAAAATTCCACAATGAAATAAGGCCCCCTCTTTCCGAAAAAATTGCAATTGAAAAAGCGCTTGATTTGCAGAAAAAAATCGGGAACAGGATTCATTTTTTGCATGTTTCAACAGAAGATGGGCTTTCGCTTATTGGAGAGGCAAAAAAAGAAAGGCCTGGAATTTCATGCGAGGTTACTCCGCATCACTTGTTTTTGTCGGAAGAAAATATTGAAGAGCTTGGAAATTTCGGGAAAATAAACCCTCCTTTGAGAAGCAGGCAGGACCAAAAGGCATTGTGGAAAGGAATTGAACAGGGAATTGTTGATTGCATTGGCACTGACCATGCTCCTCACACAATTGAAGAAAAGCAGAAGCCTTATTTTGAAGCGCCAAGCGGAGTCCCTGGAATAGAAACAATGCTTCCGCTTTTGCTTGATGCTGCTGCAAAGGAAAAAATTTCTCTTGCAAGAATTGTTGAATTGTGCTGTGAAAATCCTGCAAGGATTTTTGGCTTGGAAAATAAGGGCAAGGTAATGGAAGGCTTTGATGCGGACCTGGCGCTGGTTAACCTGAATGGAAAAACAACAATTAAAAACGAAAATTTGAAAACAAAATGCAAATGGTCTCCTTTTAATGGATTGGAATTGCAGGGAAAAATTGAAAAAGTTTTTATTGCGGGAAAGGAGGCAATTTGAATGAGGCGCCATGAAACTCGGGCAAAAAGAATGCATGAGGCCGATAAAAAAAGACAGCATGATGAAAAGCTCAGGGAAAGAGGCAGGCTCAGTGGTGTGGGTGCTTCGGCAGCAAATAGAATGCCTATTCAGGGAGTTTCCCTGAAATGCATTGGTCCAGGATATATTCCAACAATCGGGCCTGACACTTTTAAGCTGCTTTGCAACGGCCATAATGCAACATCAGGCAAATGGATGTTCATTCTCGACAATGTTGGCCAGGCAAAACAAGTGTTCAGTTTTACCATAGTAAGCGACCCGTTCAATGAATCTACTGGAAGAAAAACAATAGGGCGTTTCACTGTTGATTTGGAAAAAAGAACAATTAGAAGGCAATAATAGAATAGCAAGGCAAAAAGAAAAAGAGTGGTTTTTTGGTTAATGAAAAAGGCAATGTTGATTTGCTGCTCGGCTTGCTTGGCAGGCTTCTTGGCACTGACAGCGCTTTTGTGACTTCTGTTTTTGAAAGGCTTATCACAGAAGAAACTTATACTTTCAAGCCGGGAGAAATGAACGAGTTCAAGGGGCTTGCAGCAAAACAGCTTTCTTTTTTAAGCGATTTTATCCAGAAAAAAACTGCAAGCGGAAATATAAGAGAAGCTGAGAAGGCAAAACTGCGTTACAGTGAAATACAGGCTGCTTTGAGAATAAGAAAAATTCTTGAGCAATACTCTGCTGCGCTTTATAAAAAAGTAACAGGCCTTTCCCTTAATCCTGCACAAAAGTGGAAAGCGGACAGTTTTGCCCGCGAGTGGGCAGCGAAAGGCTTTGGCCTTAATGCGGCAGCCACAAGAATGGGCCCAAAAAAATCAGGAAAATTGCTTTCCAAGATAAAAGTTTCGCTTAATGGGCGAGGCGAGCCGGAAATGAAACCGGAAAGCTTGCCCGGATTAAAGGGGCTTTGCAATAAAATAATTTTATTCCGGCAGGAAATCGCCAGGCATCAGCCAAGGCAAAGAATCGTAAGGCAAAAAATCAGGAGGAGAATTAAATGAAACCAAGTGAAAAAATTTGTTTGGATTTGTTCGAATGCGGAGCAATAAAATTCGGGGAATTCACTCTCAAATCAGGCTTAAAAAGCCCGATTTACATTGATTTGCGGGTGTTGGTTAGTTATCCAAAAATCCTGAAAGAAACCGCAGTTGAACTGAAAAAAATTTCTTCAAAACTAAAATTTGACAGGATAGCGGGAATTCCTTATGCCGCAATTGCAATTGCAACTGCCCTGAGCCTTGAAACTGACTGGCCAATGATTTATCCAAGAAAAGAAGCAAAAGATTATGGCACAAAAAAGCCAATTGAAGGAGTTTTCAAGGAAGGCGAAACAGTGCTTGTCATTGATGACTTGATTACAACCGGGGCAAGCAAATTTGAAGCAATAACTCCCTTGCAGGAAAACGGCTTGAAAGTAAAAGATATTGCTGTTCTGGTTGACAGGGAACAGGGCGGAACAAAAGAGCTTGCTGAAAAAGGCTATGAGCTTCATTCAGTCCTCAAAATCAGCGAGGTTTTAAAAATCCTGAAAGAAAACAAAAAAATTTCCGAAACACAATTCAAGGACATTTCAAATTATTTTCAGAATCCGGAAGAATGGAGCAAATCAAAGTGCTGAATTATGCAAACAAGAAAACCAACACCAAGAGAAACCCGAGAAAGAATTATAGAAAACAGAGCTGCAAGAGGCAGAAGAAAAGCAGTTTTTTTTGAACCAAGCCCGAACACTTTGGATTACCTGGGGCAGGTAGCGGAGGCAGTCAATGCAAAATATACACTCCCTGCTTTAAGAAGAAGGGTGGATACAAGCTTTGTAGACCTTCTTGAAAAAGCCGAAAAGCCGGGTGCAAAAATTATTTGCAATGAATTATTGAAAACTGTTCTGCAGAAAGAATTGCAGGCCAATGCAAAGTTTGCTCTTGCAGAGAAAACAATACTGAGAATTTTTGAAAGGACTTACAGGTCGCATGGAGAAGGCAGGGTGACGCTAAATCCAGCAGAACAATTGTTTTTCAAGGGAATGGGCCCAGAAATCGAAGGTGCCTTAAACAAGTTAAGTATACAATGCGGTGAAATTGGATTACGTTTAATTCTACAGTCGCCAAGCGTGAGGAAACACTATATACTTGGAACTGTAAGACATTTAGACAAAGTTTTGACAGAAATTATGTATGCAATGGAGGGGGTTTAAAATGGCAATAATAAAAATTCCGAGAAGCGTTATTCCTGCCTGTGATGTGGAAGACATAAAAAAATTTGAGGAAATAGTGCAGGAAACAGCAGGCATAGAAAAAATCGGGGCATACAAAATCGGGTTTGAACTGGCATTGAATTACGGGTTGCCAAAAATAGTGAAAACAGCAAAAAAATTTTCTGACAAGCCAGTTATTTATGACCATCAGAAAGCTGGAACTGATATTCCTGACACTGGAAAAAATTTTGCAAGAGTATGCAAAAAAGCAAAGCTTGATGCCGCAATTCTTTTTCCACAGGCAGGCCCTGAAACTGAAAAGGCATGGATAACGGCTTTGAAAGAAGCAGGCATTGCAGTGATTGTAGGCGGGGAAATGACTCATAAAGGCTATCTTGAAACGGAAAACGGTTATATTTTGTCTGAAGGCCCGAAAAGAATGTATGAGAATGCTGTTTTGCTTGGAGTGAATGATTTTGTTGTTCCCGGAAACAAGCCTGAAAAAATTCTTTTTTACAAGGGCTTTTTGGAAAGCAAGGGAGCAGAGCCAGTGCTTTATTCTCCCGGCCTGGTTGCACAGGGCGGAAAAATTTCCGATTCGGCAAAAGCTGCCGGAAAAACCTGGCACGCAATTGTTGGCAGGGCATTGTATGAAGCGCCCGACATAAAAAAAGCAGCGCTTGAATTGGTAAAAGAAATCTGATTTGGAAAAGTGGTGTTCTTGGGAATAAAAGTTGAATTCAATGCGGACCTGGCATTAAGAAATTTTTCGGAATTCAGTGCAGGGAGAAGGAAAGAAGAGGAGTGCATTCCTGAAAAGCTTGAAAAAGAAAAAATTTTCGGGTTTCTGAAGCAAGGCCAGAGGAATTATTGGCTTGAAGGGGAAGTTCCTTTGGTTGAAACAAAAGGCAATCAAGAGCTTTCAAGGCCTGTTGCAAGCGTAATGATAATTGAGGCAACTCATTTTCTCCTTGAAGGCAGGCCCTGGACAAAAGGAAAATATAAAATTGTTGAAGTTTTCAATCCAAAAGACAAAAAAATTAATTTTGAAGCAATGGCAAGGATTAAATAACAATTTGCTGTTTTTTATTCTGGTGGAAAAAAATGGACAGGTATGCCAAGTTGATGAAGGTGAAAACCTTTGACCTGGAAGCAGGCGAACTGATTGCAATAATGCATGAAAACGATGCAAAAGAGCTTGGAGTGTTGCCTCTTGACAGGGTGCAGATAACAAACCCGAAAAATTGCAGGAAGGTTGTGACTGTTGTTGACCACACCACAACAATGGTGGAAGAAAATGAAATTGGCCTGTTTGAGGATGCCCAGAAAGAATTGCTTGTTTTTAGAGGGGACTCTGTTGAAGTGAAACAGTCGCCCCAGCCTGAAAGCGTTTCCTTAATCAAAAAAAAGCTTGCAGGGGAAGTACTGCAGGAAAAAGAAATGAAACAGATTGTAATTGACATTTCTTCTAACAAATTGTCGCAGATTGAAACAAGCGCGTTCATGACAGCAGTGTATATCCGCGGCTATAACCTTGATGAAACCGCCGCAATGGCAAAGGCGCTTGTCCAGGATGGAAAAAGATTAATGCTTAGCAAAGGCCCTGTGCTTGATAAGCACAGCATTGGAGGCGTGAATGGAAGGACAACAATGGTGCTTGTCCCGATTGTTGCTGCGCTCGGCTGTGTTATTCCAAAAACAAGCAGCAGGAGCATTACTTCTGCTGCAGGGACAGCAGATGCAATGGAAGTCCTGGCTGATGTTTCGCTGCCAATTAGCAGGATAAAAAAAATCACTGAAAAAACAGGCGGGGTAATTGCATGGGGAGGCGCTGTTGACCTTGCGCCTGCTGATGACAAAATAATCAGGATAGAGCATCCGCTTTCCCTTGACCCTGAGGGGCAGGTAATTGCAAGTGTCCTTGCCAAAAAGGCAAGTGTTGGCGCAAAGTTTGTTGTGATTGACCTTCCAACAGGGCAGGGTGCAAAGGTTAGCACTAGGGAAAAAGCAGAGGCTCTTTCAAAAAAATTTGTTGAGATAGGCAAAAAGCTTGGCATGAAAGTTGAGTG
Source organism: Candidatus Iainarchaeum sp. (assembly GCA_028713935.1). Taxonomy (GTDB): domain Archaea; phylum Iainarchaeota; class Iainarchaeia; order Iainarchaeales; genus JAGVNX01. Next base: position 15,423 of record JAQTNI010000015.1, on the reverse strand, counting down.
CATTATAACAAATGCAAACGAACCCTGCGGGAATTATTTTGGCGCTGCTCTTGAGGCAAAAAATGACCTTGAAATGCTGGAAGGAAAAAATTTTGACAGGGTGGCTGAGAAAAGCTGAAAAATTGCGGGAATCCTGCTTGAAATGTCTGGAAAGGCAAAAAAAGGCAGGGGGGAAAAACTTGCAATTGAAACCCTGAAAAGCGGGATTGCATTGAAAAAAATGCAGGAAATAATAAAAGCCCAGGGCGCGAGGATTCTTAAAAGCAGCGACATTCCGAAAGCGCCTTTTTCAGCGAAGGTTCATGCAAAAAAATATGGCATTGTAAGCAGAATAGATGTAAGGGCAATGATTAAGGCGGCGAGAATTGCGGGTGCGCCTTCTGACAAGCTTGCGGGCATACAAATGTTCATTGAAAAAGGCAAAAAAGCAGAAAACGGAAGCATTATTTTTGAGATTCATGCCGAGAACGCGCAGAAGCTTGCACTGGCAAAAAAATTTGTTCTGGCAGAAGAGCCTGTTGAAATAAAATAATTATTTTGCATAAATCGCATTGAAAATTTCAACGAATTCGTCGCAGGAAATAAGCTTGACCTTTGCATCGCAGCATTTTAAACTGCTAATCCTTTTTTCAAATTCTTTTTCGCTGATTTTAAAGTCCGCATGGATAAACTGGTAGGATTTTTTCAGGGCATTGCAGAGGTTTTTGTTTGAAAACCTGAAAAGTGACTGGACAAATTTTTTGAATTTTTTTGTGTCCCTTGCTGTTTTTTTGCGCTTTTTCCATGAAAGGACAACTATTGCCGAATCAACTCTGGGGGAGGGAAAAAAAGAGCTGGCGGGAATTTTTTTTAGAATCCTGACACTGCAAAAATACTGTGTTAGGACGCTCAATGCATTGTATTCAAAAAAGCCCGGTTCAGCCGCAAGCCTTTCTGCAAATTCCGCCTGAAAAACAAGCACTGCTTTTTCAAAGCCCTTTTCAAGAAGCTTGTAAATTATTGCCGAAGCAATTGTATAGGGCGGAAAAGAAACAACCTTGTTGAATTTGCCAAGTTTCAAATCCAAAAAATTTCCGTGCACAAGTTCAAGGTTTTCTTTTGGAAGCTCGTTCTGCAAAAGCCTGAACAAATCATTATCCAGTTCAACTGCAATAACCCTGCATTTTTTTTGGATTTCCCTTGTAACAAAGCCAGTACCTGCCCCGATTTCAAGGGCAATGTCAGTGCTTTTCAAATCAGCGGCCTCAATGGCAAAATCCACTGCGCCTGAATCAACAACAAACAATTGGGCAAGCTTTTTGTCAGGCCTGAACCTGTATTTCACCATTAACTGGTTCAATTCTTCAAAAAGTTTCATACAATCACGGTTTAAGCGAAGATTCAAAATTAATTTTTATTCCCCTTGCAGACCTGAAAACCTTTTTGTCGCGGACTGCGACAAGGCCAAGCTTCCTCAGCCTTGCAATGTACTGGCTTGTGTTTGAAAGCTGCATATTGATTTCCTTTGCAATCTGGGAAATAGTCCTTGTGCCATTGGCAAGGACAAGAATTCTCATTGCGTTGTTGCTTTTCAGTACAGCGCCAAGCTGAAGAGCCTCTTTTTTTGTCCTGACATTGACAAAATCCGGTTTTGGAGCTTCCACTATTTTTGTAAGCTCCTTGGCACCCTGGAAAAAACTGAAAATGTTTTTTGAAGCGGAAGCAACAAGGTCTTCCCTTGAAAGGCTTGGAACAAGCTCTGCAAATTTTTCAGGCCTCATTTTTTTTGTGCCTGCAGCAGAAACAAATTCAACTTCCTTCAAAACATTTCCAATCACATTCCTGTAAAGGTCCTGCATTTCTTCATGTGAAAACTGCCATTTTGAAACAATGCTGCTTATTTCTCCAAGAGACATGTCCCAGTGCGGAATTTGAGTGTCAATTTCAATTCGCGGAATTTCCTTTGAAACAACAATCACTGGGCTTTCCATGCTGATAAGGCCGCTGTTGTACATTGCTTTTCTTGTTACAAAATAAAGATTTTTTCTTCTTGGCGCGGAATAAGCAATTTCAATCGGCTTCCTGAAATCCTCAGGATAAAGCACGTGGAAAAAATTTGCAAAAAAAATGTCAGCAGGCAACTGGAGAAGATAACTCAATTTGTCATTAAGCTCCGAGTCATCAAGGTCAATTGTTGAAAGCACAGAATAATATTTAGTGAACAGGTGGGGCTCCCTCTGTTGGGTAAACCTTGCCCATATTTCGGAAGAAGTGTAAACCTTGACATTTTCAATTCCAAGCGAAGCGGCAAGGCGCAAAATTTCATCCTTTTTCTGCTTAATGTATTCATCAGTTGTCTGGTTCCCGTATTTCTCAAACTCGATTTTTTTGAAATAAGGGCTGGAAAGAATATTCATATCCCAGAGCGCAATGACAATATTGCAGCCTGCCTGGGAAAAACGAGCAAGGTTGAAAAGATGCGTAAAAGTGATATAATTGTGCTTCAGGTGAGTGAGCGAATAAAAAACAGAAGGCCTTTCCCTGCCACTGGAACTGGCCATAATACTGTTCAAAGTTTCCCTGTCCTGCTTGGAAAGAGTAAAATCAGCAAAAATCTTTTCAAAATCAGCAAGAGCCATTAACACCAAAACTTACATAATTTTTATAACAATTATTATTAAAAACATATTTTGGGCATTATTTTTTGATTACATGTCTTTATTTTCAGAACAGCAGAATTTCTACGGCAAAGTAAAAAGCCTTGCATTAACTTATGAAACCCAGCCCTGCCTCAGGGTTTGTGTCACTGAAAAATGCAATCTCAACTGCTTTTACTGCCACAAGGAAGGCATGCAGGCAAAATATGAAAATTACCTGGACAAAACTGACTACACTTTCATTGCAAAAACATTCAGTGCTTTGGGATTAAAAAAAGTCAAATTCACTGGCGGGGAACCATTGCTCAGGCAGGACCTTTTTGAAATAATAAAAATCTTCAAGCAGGCAGGCTTTGAAGATATTTCCCTTGTCACTAACGGCTCGCTTTTGGACAGGGAAAAACTTGAAAAGCTCAGGGAAAGCGGGCTTGGCAGGATAACAATCAGCTTTGACACAATAAATAAAAAAACAGCAATCCAAATGAACAATTGCCCAAACATAGAGAAAGTGCTTGACAATACAGTGCTTGCAAGGGCAATTTTTGAAAATGTAAAAGTCAACTGTGTTATAGTGCCTGGCATGAATTTTCCAGAAGAAATCCTGGACATAACAAATTTCTGCAGGGACAACAGGATAACACTGAAAATACTCACAAGACTTTCCGAAGACCAGGCCTATCCTTTAAGCGCACAAGCCCTTAACCTGATAAAAATGAATAAAACACTGGTAAAAAAAGAAATAAACGAAAAAAGCTTTGTGCCATCATCAAAATACTTTTTTTCTGACGGAACCAACATTGAAATAAATGATTTCAGGAATGAAGAATACAGGAAAAAAATAGAAAATTCCGCACACTGCAGGAACTGCCCGCAGAAAGGGCAATGCGTTGAAGGGCCTTATGCCATAAGAATAATGCCGAACGGAGACATAAAATCCTGTTTAATAAGGCAGGATAATGCAATCAGGTTTATGAAAATAAAAAGAAGGCATGCAAAGCTGATTTGCCTGACAGGCCTCACTTATTCTGGAAAAACAGAATTTGCAAAGATAGCTGAAAAAACAGGGATAAAAGTGATTTCAATTGGCAAAACCCTGAAAGAAGAGCTTGCAAGGAAAAACATAGAGCCAAGCTACCAGAACATAATGGAACTCAGCAAAAAAATCTGCGAAGAAAGCGGCTCTCTTGGCGCGCTTGAAAAAAGCCTTGAGCCAATGGAAAAAGAATTTGACAATGAAAAAATAATAATAATTGATTCAGTAAGGAGAACAGAAGAATATTCTTTCCTGAAACAATTTTTCAAAACCTATCTTGTGGGAATAACCTGCAGCAAAAAAGAAAGATTCAGGCGCGCAGAACAAAAAGGCTCAAAATTGACAGCAAAACAGCTTGCCCAGAGAGACAAAATTGAAACAGGAAAAATTGATTCAATCCAGAAATTCAACATTGGGGAATTATTGGGCAGCGCTGATTATTACCTTTCTGGGGAAACCCCTTATTTCAAGGGAACAGTTTCAGAAATAATAAAAGAAATAGCAAAAGACTGATTCACATTGCCCTTAACTTCGCAATCCTGTCAGCTATTGGCGGGTGAGTGTCAAACATGTTCTGCATCCAGAGCTTCTGCCCCCTCAAGGGGTTTGCAATATACAAATGCGCTGTTGCCTTGTTTGCCGCCTCCAAAATTTCCTTGTCTCCGCTTATTACTTCCAAAGCAGAAGCCAATCCTTCAGGATATCTTGTCAATTGGGCAGCGCTTGCATCTGCCAGATACTCGCGTTTCCTGCTGATTGCAAAATTAATAAGCTGTGCAATCAAAGGAGTGAGCACTGCCAGAATCAGGCCAACAGCAATCATCGCAATAAAAACAAGGTTTCCTTCCTTGTTGTCAGAATTTCCCTTTACTCCGCCAAACAAAAACATTCTCAAAAGAAGGTCGCTGAGCAAAACAGTCACTCCGACAAGAATTGCTGCAATTGTCATAACCTTTATGTCTGAATTCCGTATATGCGACATTTCGTGCGCAACAACACCTGTAAGCTGGGCCCTGTTCAGGCGCGTTAAGCAGCCTGTTGTAACGCAGATAACAGCGTGCTTTGGGTTTCTTCCTGTTGCAAAGGCATTTATTGCAGTATCCTCAATCACAAAAACCCTTGGCTTTGGCAATCCGGATGCGATTGCAATTTCCTCGACAACATGATGCAAAGTTTCAAATTTGCTTTCATCGGCTACTGGCTTTGCACCGCTGATTGCTGTTACAATGCTGTCGCTTGCATAATAAGAAACAAGGGCATAGGCAATTGCAATAAACCCGAAAATCGGGACATAAATGTAACTGCCAAGCATGAAAGAAATTACATAGCCGATTGCAAATAACAATGCAAAAAAAAGCAGGAACAGGAAAAAAGTCATCCTGTTATTGGAAGAAATTTCGTTGTAAAAATCCATTTTCCCACCAGCAAAAAAAAAATTATTAAAAATAAAAAGAAAAAAAAGCGGATTTATTTCATGTCTGAAAAATCCGCTTTTACCATTGCCTTGTCAGATTCCGCTATTTCAAAGAATTCCTTTGGCTTTCCCAATCCGAAAATTCCGGCAACAATGTTTCCCGGGACTTGTGCAATTGCAGTGTTGAATTCCATTACCATGTCATTGTAAAACTGCCTTGCGTAAGCAATTTTGTTTTCGGTAGTGGAAAATTCTTCCTGCAATTTCAGGAAATTCTCGTTTGCCCTCAATTGGGGATAGCTTTCAGCAACAGCAAACAAAGTCTTCAAAGCAGAAGTAAGCATATTGTTTGCCTTTGCGCTTTCCTTTGGGCCTTTTGACTGCAAAATTCCAGTTCTTGCCTCTGTAACCTGTGTCAAAACGCTTTTTTCAAAGCGCGCATAACCCTTGACTGTTTCAATGAGGTTCGGAATAAGGTCTGTTCTCCGCTTAAGCTGCACATCAATCTGTGCCCATGCATTTTCAACCCTTTTTTGCAAAGCAACAAGGCCGTTGAAAATAACAATCAAAATTATTGCAAGCACAACAATTATTGCAGCCAGTGCAATCAAAACCAAAAATGCCAAATCCATTTTTCAACCTCCTTTTTGTTTATTAATTAATTAAATTATGTAAAAACAAGTTTTTAAGACAATAAGAAAAATCAGGAATTATCCCGCCTGCTGAACTCCCGCCTGTTGAAACCTCCAAAGCCCTGCTTTGGGGAAGCCGGAGGCCTGCAGAACAAAAAATGCTTTTCATCCGGGTTTTCAAGCTCTTCAATTATTCTCTTTGCAATTATTTTTGCAGGATTCGGCATAAGCTTTACTCTCTGCTCCATTTCCTCAAAAGACTCAAAAGGCTTTTTCTGCCTTTCAGACAAAATATCCATCATGTGCTTTTTTCCAAGCCCGGGCAATAATTCCAATTGGTGCCTTTTTATTGTAATCGAGCCCGAAGTATTGAAAAAATCCAGGAATCTCTGCCTGTCATCCAGAACAAGCTTCTGGATTGTTTTTTCCAGTTCAGCAATTGCATTGTTTGTCAAGTCCTTGTAAGCAATCCTGCCCCTGATGTATTCAATTTTGTCACGCGAATCCTTGCCAATATAAACCTGTTCGCTGATTTTCAAAGCAATCCCTTCTTTTGGCACAACTTCCAAAAGCGTAAAAGACTTTGTGCCAATTACCTGTGCAACCGGCTCTGACTTGAACGAATTAGGCTTGCCCTTGGCGAGAAAATCAAGCACTACTGCAAAATCTTCGCCCGGCATGTTCACCAACCCACTTTCTAAAAAAATTTGGTTATTTCTTTTTTGCAAACTTCAAAAGAATTTCAAGAATCCTGTCAGCGTCTTTCTCTAATCTTGGAACAGCTGCCTGGACCAGTTCTTTTTTGTCGGGAAGAATATCAACAAGCTTCACTAATTCCTCTTGAGTCAAAACTCCAAGAGTATCAAGCTCTTCTCTGAGCTTTTTTTCCTTTTCCTCGGAAAGCTTTGAAAATTTTTTGGCATGCTTAAACGCAATGTCCTGCTCATAAGACAATTCCTTTTCGCCTTTCCTCGCCTCCAGCAAAGCCGAAACCTCATTCAAAGAAACTGCTTTCTGCCCCAAAATTTTTTCACCAATCATAACCACACCCTCAAACAGCCATTTCAACAACAATTGATTCAATCGCCTTCAAATGCGCAGGATGCGCAAACAAGTCCAGGGACTGGTTGCCATTATTAATCCTGACACAAAAAACCTTTCCCTGCTTGCCAACAACAACCCCTGTCAGGCCCTGATACCTCGGATGAGGCAGGCCTGAATGGACAGCTGGGTCAATGTTAACCTGTACAACCTGGCCAATTGCAAAATCAGCCAAAATCCTGTTAATAGTCAAAGGCCTGTGCCTTCTCTTAAGCTTATAACGCGTTTTAGCCCTTTTTCCCCTTGCTTTCTTGCTTGCCATGCTTTAAAACACTCCAAAAACCATTAACGCCAATTCACACTATTCAAAACTAACAAATGCAATACTAAATAATTAATTAGAAAAATTTAAATATCCCAAGGAAACACAATTCCAGGCAAAAAAAAGCCATTTGGAAAAAATTTTTTTATTTGAGCCCGCCAAACTCTTTCAGCATTTCCTGTATTGTCAAAACCCTTACCCTGTTCTGCTTTTTGAATTCCTTGTCCTCGCTCCAGATTATTGTGTCTTCTTTCAGCGCGCAGGCAAGATAAAGCCAGTCTTTCAGGTCTTCTGAAAGCGAAGCAGCCGCCGGCAAAAAAGGCTTTAACTCCTTGTCATCAACAAAACTCACCTGCAAAAAAAGCTTTTCTGCCAATGCAAAAAAATCTTCTTCCGCCAAACTGCTTTTTTTCATCAAGTAGCCGGAATATTTCCGGAATTCTGCCAAAATAAATGCCGGCGCGTACAGTTCAATTTCAGGGTTAAACCAAATCCTTCTTGTTTCGCCCTTTTTCAGCAGTGCGGAAAAAAAGACATTTGCATCAACAGTTGCTTTCATGCAAAAGCCTCTTGGCATGCGCCGCTGTCTCCCTGTTTACTTTTCCCAGAATGCCTTGAATGTCCCCCGCGGCAAGCCTGCTTTTTGCAACAAGCCTCTCAGCTTCTTCAAAATCCCTTAGCTTTCTCTCAATGATCGCCCTCACGGCATTTGACCAGCGCACCTCCGAGTGCCTGTCCATTCCGCTTTTCATCTCGTCAGTTATTGAAAGGGTAATATTCGGCATTTAAAATCACCACATAAAAATTATGTGCCAAAAAATATTTAAACCGTGGCGTGCTTTGTTTTTTTATTCGCCCGTGCCTTTTTAAAGGTTTTTAAACCTTTTATAGTTTAAATAGTTTATAAACCTGGTTTTATTTAAAAACCTCGTTTGCTGTGGGGTGCCTTTGTATGAAATATCAGATTGTTAATCTTGTTGCAAGCTCGTCTTTGGATGCAAATCTCGATTTGTATAATTTGGCTGTTGCAATTCCGAGCATTGAATACGAACCGGAACAATTTCCAGGCGCAATTTTAAAACTGAAAGAGCCAAAGGTTTCAATGCTGCTTTTTAAAAATGGGAAAGTAATCTGTTCAGGCGCAAGCTCTGAAAAACAAATTTCTTTGGGAATAAGAAAGGCTTCCAAGCTGATTCACAGTGTCCAAAAAAATGTCAAAATCCAGACAAGGGTAAAATACGAGGTTGTGAACCTTGTTGCAACTGCAAACATTAACCAGACTCTTGATTTGTTTCAGACCGCCTTAAAGCTTGACAATGTTGAATACGAACCAGAACAATTTCCAGGCGCAATCCTGAGAATAGCTGAGCCAAAAATTACCTTGCTCCTGTTCAAGAACGGAAAAATGATTGTTGCAGGCGCAAAAAGAGAAGCCCTGTTAAAAAAAGGCCTGAATGTAGCAGTAAAACTAATCCGAAAAGTCAATAAAGGCGGAAAGAGAAAAAAAGGCGAAGAAGAATAAAAAAAGCCAGGTTTCTGAGTTCGGCAATATCCAAATAAAAAGAAGAGTTTTTAAACTTAAAATTTCTTAAATATACAGTTGATACGCATGGATAATTTTGAGTTTTTTGTAAAATCTGATTTGGGCGATTTTGTAGGGCAATGGGTTGCAATACTGGATAATCAAATAATTGCTTCTGGGAATTCTTTTAAGGAAGTAGCTGAAAAAGTTGACAAAGAATTCCCCAAACAAAAGCCTCTCTTGGCAAGGGTCCCTGAAAAAATAGCACACATATTGTAAAATTATGGCTCTAACTTTCAGACTAAAAAAACACTTGATTGAAGACGGTTCAATCACTTTTCATCCTTACGTAAAAGTAACTCTTTCCCATAAAGGCAAAAGCAGGGAAGTTACTGCTGTTCTTGACACTGGGGCAGACCTTATTTATATCCCAAAAAACATGGCCGACTATTTTGAATTGCCCTTGTCGGAAAAATCTTTTGAGGGAAAAACTCCACAAGGTTGTTTTGAATACAAAACATCAAAAATAACTATTGAAATAGGAAAGGCACATGAAAAATATAGAACGGAGTTTATAGTCACTGTCCCCATAAAAGGCGACGAGTATGAAGAAGTAATTTTGGGCGTTGAATTTTTGTCCCAATTCAAAGCAACTTTCGATTATGCCAACGAACACATTATTCTGAAAAAATCTGAAAAAAAAGTCAATCTTAGGAAAAATCTTGTTTAATTTCAAAATAACCAAGCTTTTTAAACTTCTCGGAAGCCAATAATTATTGATTAGCGGTCATACCGCGGGGGAAACACCCGGACTCACTCGAACCCGGAAGTTAAGACCCGCTGGGATTGGCTCGGCAGTGAGATTCTTCTTGCAGCCCGCCAGACGCTGCTAATCATTTTACATTTTTCTGGCGAGTTTTTTTTCTAATGAAAGTTTAGAAAAACGATTAGCCGGAATTGTAAAAATACTTTTTTTAACAGCTTTTTGCCTTTTGGCGTTAGACCGTAAATGCCATTGCCCTTGTTTTTTGCCCCAAAAAGTTAATTTTAATAATTCGAGAACACTAATTGTAATTGCATGGGGGCAATAAAAATCGTGGCTGTTTTTGTGGTTGTCCTAGCTGCTGCTTTGGTTGTTTCTGTTTTTGTTTTTCCTGGCGCTTTGGGCAGTTTTGGAATTGGAAAACAGACTGGCTTTTTTTCCCTGGGTTTTTCAAAAAACCAGCTTGCCCTGATTGGCGCCGATGCCGGCAAAACAGAACAGGAAAAAATGGTTGCAATAAAAAACAATTTTTTTGTTTTTGAATTTGGCGATCCGGAAAAAAAACAGCTTGTCGAACAGGAAAAACTGGAAATTTTGCAGGGAAGCTTTTCCAGTTTAGGCGGAACAAAGCTGGATGGATGGTTGCTGCGCATTCCAAACATTGAAAAAGGGAAGGATTACCAATATGAAATAAGAATCCCCAATTATGAGGTTGCAGGCGGGCAATTTTTTGCAAGTGAAGTTGAATGAAAAAGAAAATTTTTTTTGCGTTGTTTTTGGTTCTGGTGCTTGCACTGAGCGGCTGCCAGGAAAGCAAAAGCAAGTATGTCCATGAAATGTCAAGCGCTGCTTTTTGGAGTGAAGCGCAGATTGTAATTACAAACAAGGATTCTGGAATTTTCGAAAAAATTCCTTCTCTTGATAAATTTCCAATTGATATAGGATATTCAATTCCTGACAAATTCAAATGGGAAAAAGGCTATTATGAAAAAATTTTTGTGAAAAACAACGAGGGGGATTGGCAGGAAATTTTTGAAGCGGGCAAGGATGCAAAGGCAATGGCTGGCATGTCAGGCCACAGGGGGGATATTTTGAAAGAGATTCCTGCACAAAACGATTCTGAAAAGGAGTTTGTGACTTTTGACGGGAGAAATGGAACTCTGAAGCAGTATTCAATTGACACGAGCGCAATTACCCTTTATTTTAAAATTGCTGTTTTTGATTCGCAGGGAGAAAAATTGCTTGAAAAAATAAAATCTTTGTATTCGCCTTTCATGTTAAAATTAACGATTTTTTCAAAAACAGGCAGTGAGCTTGCGGGCACTATTTCAGAGAAAGATTTTCCAATAAAAATTTGTTATGACTGGAGTGCGCTTGAAAAATGGCAGTATGGCGATTATTATGAAAAAATTGTTCTTTTTCCAAAAGCAAACAGGGCAATAGACATTTTGTTCCAGGGAGCATCGGAATTTCATGATGCTGCTGCAGGCGATGATCCTCGGAACACAAAAAAATCAGATTGTGTCATAGTGGAAACTTCAAAACAAAATTCGCCCAAGAACGATCTTGCAAATGCCGCTGCAATTCCGGAAAAAACTGAAAATGGCTGGAAAGGATTTTCCACTGCATATGACTTTGAACTTGATAGGAGGGATACAATCAGCCTGTCAGGAACTATTCATGCAAAAAACACAATAATGGGGGAAACTGAAATTGAATTAAATTCTTCAAAAAATCCAGCCGAACCTGTGCAGCCTGCCCAGCATAAAAAAGATCTTTCCTTAAAAATTGAGTTTGACACTTACCTTGCGCAAAAAATAGAGACAAATCCTGAAAATGCTGGAAAAAGCGCTTTGCAGGCTGTCCTGGAAAACCTGGAGATTGAAATTAGCAGTGAAAAAACAAACAATTTTGAAATCAATGGCAGTGAAATCATGTTAAAAGATGTTGGAATAATTGCAGAAGGCGAAACAAAAAAAATTGTTTTGTCTTCAAGGATAACTGGCTTCACTGGAAAAGGAGTTGAGATTTCAATTTCGCTTAGCCAGGCAGACCTTGACAAAGGGGAAAAAATAATATTAAGGCTGAGCGAACTGGCAAATTCCAGTAGCGGCCAATAAGGTGGAAAAATGGGTAAAAAAATAATTGCAATTGGTTTTTTATTTTTGCTTGCTTTTGCATGGGTTTTTGCTGACACGATAGTGGATGTAAAGGTTGACCTTGGCAATAGCACAGGCCAAACAGAGCCAATCCCGGCAACAAATCCTTCAGATGCCTGTGTTCTTGAATGCGGAGGCGCTGAATACATTGGGGAAACAACTCCCTCAGAAGCCTGCGTACTTGAATGCGGAGGCGCTGAATACATTGGAGTGCCTGAACTTCTGACAGCGCCAAGCTTTGTCCTTGTTAAAAATCTTGATGACTTGAATTTGCAGAGCCTGGAATGCACATTTGACAATGGAACGGAAAATTTTGACAAGGTTGACGCAGAGGAAAGCATTGCAGAATTTTTGGTTTGTGTTATAAAGGATGCAGAACAGGGAGACCTGCAGGAAAATGCATATTGCACTTCAATGCCTTCGGAAAGCCTGGAAAAAAAAGGCGATGCGCTTGGGGCGCTTGTTCCTGTTGAAAAAATAATGGAATTTGTAAAGGGCATTAGGGGGCAGATTAATTCAATTGAAATTACTCCTGAAATTTTGGCAAAAATGAGTGACGGTTCGGAAAAGAATTTTTCTGCAACTTCCGTAAAAATTGAGGAAAGCAAGGGCAATATTCTTGATTCAATTTTGAGGATGAACAAGAATCTTTTGGATAGTGTTTTTGGTGATGAAGCGCAAAATTTTCCGCAGCTGAAAGTGATTCCCAAGAAAGCTGAAAAGCCATGGGCTGCTCTTGGAGAATGGAATGGAAAAGACCAGGCAAAAATTTGTTATGAATCAAAAAACATTGAATGGACCTCCCTGACAAATGAAAAATTTGTTTTGTCAGGCAGCCCTGCAGGAAGCATTACTTTGTTTGAAAGCACAAAAGAAAAAATTCCTAACCAAAATAAGGATGGTTACTGGGACTGCATAACAATTGAGGATAAGGGAAGCACTTTTGCAGCAAAAAGCGATTATTTAGAGGGAGAAGGAATTGCATTCAGCAAATTTTTGTTTGACCCTGGCCAGTTTCCGAATGGATTTATTTTTGAAGTTGAAATAAGCAATGAGAAGGGCCTAATTGCAGTCGGTTCAAAAACAGCAAAAATGGGGGATAAATAAGAAAATTGTTTTTTGAACCAAAAGCCTTTTATTAAAAAAAGCCCTATTTTTTTCGTGGTTGATTTGGACTGGGATGCTTTGCAAAAAAAATTTGACAAAAAAAATGTTTTGCAGCCCATACGCAATTATCCTGGGCAGTTAAGGGCTGCTGTTGAAACCGGCAAAAAATTTTTTCCAACAGAAACAAGGGCAATTGAAAAAATTGTGTTCTGTGGAATGGGGGCTTCTGGAATGGCTGGCCTGGTTGTAAAGGAAGTTCTTTCCAGCGAAATAAAAGTTCCGATTGAGGTTGTAGAGGATTATTCTTTGCCTGCTTATGCTGATGAAAAAACTCTTGTTGTGGCAATAAGCTTTTCGGGAAATACAGAGGAAACAATTGCCTGTTTTGAAGAAGCAAAGCGCAGGGGTTCTTTTGCAGCTGCAGTTGCAAGCGGGGGAATGCTTGCTGAAACAGCTGAAGCAAAAATAATTGTTCCAACTCTTTCCCAGCCAAGGCTTGGCACTATTTCAATGGCAGTTGCACTGATTTTTGTCTTGGAAAAGCTTGGCCTGGTTGAAAGCATGGAAAAGGAATTGCTGGATTGTGCTGGTTTTTTGGAAAAAGAGTCAGGTGAAATTGGCAAGGAGGCAAAAAAAATTGCTTTGAAGCTGAAAGGCAAGTTTCCGATTATTGAAGCTCCGGCTGAGTTTGGCGTGCTTTCCTACAGGCTCAGGGTTGAGCTTAATGAAAACCCGAAAATACTGGCTTTAAGCAATTGCCTGCCGGAAATGAACCATAATGAAATTAATTCTGAAATTCTCCCAAAGAATTCCTGTTTTTTGTTTTTCCGCGATAATGAGGAATCTGAAAAAATGAAAAGGCGCTTTGAATTTACAAAAAAAAATTTTAAGAAATATCCCCAAATAGAAATCCGGCTCAATGGCAAAAACAAGATTGAAAAAATTTTTTACGGGATTTTTATTTCAGCGCTTGTTTCTTATTATCTCGCATTGCTGAATAAAACAGACCCTGAAAAAATTCCAGTGATTCAAAACCTGAAAAAAGCCTTGGTGTAAGTGTGATTTCAGCGGAATATTTCTCCTGTTTCCCTTGACCAGAACAATAGGTCTAGCTCCTGCATTGGAATTCCTGTTTTTTTTGAATAGGTCTGCATTTCTTTTTCTATTTCAATGTATTTTTTGTGTGAAAGGGCTTGCGGAATTTTTTTTATTGCGCCTGCTTTTTTGAGGTTTTTAAGTATGTGCCTGTCGAGAATCGCAATGTCTTCAAAAAACCCTGTGTTGCGCAGGAAATGCGAGGCCTCTTTCATTCCCAATCCTTTGATGTTTTTGACAAGCCATTCCCTTGCTTTTGGAATGTCAGAATAAATGCCCTGGGCAATCAGCTTGTCCCTGATTTTTGGCATGAGCTTTTTGCGCGCTTCAACAATGTATTTTGATTTGTTGTTATGGAAGCGGACTTTTTTCCAGAGCGTTTTTGAAATTTCTTTGGAATTTGAATTGAACAATTTTTTGTTTTTTATCAGTTCTTTTACTGCTGCATCGCAGTTTTTTGCCTTGCTTTGGGGAGTGCAGAGGCAGAAGGCGAGTTCTGCAAAAACTTCTTTGTCAGAGGTGTGCCATTTTTCCTTGAATTCCAAAAGGCGTTTTCTTATTTCAAATTTTTTTTCTTCATATTCTTCAAGGGTTTTTTTGTCCATACGCCTGCACTGCTTCAAAGGTACTGCTTCACTTCTTCGATGGGAGGGGTGAAGCCGCTCCAGATTTTTTTTGCTTTTCCTTCTTCTTCAATTACAATTGACGGGGTTGCCATCAGGAGAAAGCGTGCTGCTTCTTCGGGCTTTTCTGCAGCATTTATGTATTCGACCTTATAGCCGAGTTCTTCTAATTTTTTGCCAAGAATTTTTGCTTTTGGGCATTTGGGGCAATTTGGCTGGTAAAAAATTTTTATGGCCATAAAAAAACCGAAAAAACAATCGCCTAATTTTGTACTAATAAAGAATGGTTCTATTTTAAAATTATTGTTTTAATATAGTTTTGTTATGGGCCTTAAATTGAAAAATTTTCTGGATTTTGACAGGAAACAATGGTTGATTGTGCTTCTCATTGGAGTGCTTGCTTTTGCAATCCGCGCCCACCTGATGAGATATGAACTGTTTTTCGAATTTGACTCCTATTTCCATGCAAGGATACTTGGAACCTTATTGCAGACTGGAAGCATTCCGCAGTTTGACACAATGGCATATTATTTCATGCCGCAGGTATCAATGCCTGCAGTGCCGTTGCACTGGTATTTTGGGGCGTTCATGTACAAGCTCCTTTTCCTCGGTGCGGCTTACAGCAAGGCAAACCTGATTTTGCTTGTAAAATTCCTGCCGGCATTTTACGGCGCATTAATTACAATTACAATGTATTTTTTGGGAAAAGAGGTTTACAGCAAAAAAGCAGGGTATGTAATGGCTTTTGTTGCCGCAGTGACTCCTGCCTTTATTTACAGGACAATGGCTGGCTTCTGGGAAGATGACAGTTTCGGATTCTTGTGGCTTGGCCTGGGCCTTGTGTTCATGGTAAGGGCATTGAAAAGCACTGAATTCAATGCAAAAATGATTATGAACACTGTGCTTGCGGGAATTTTCTTCGGCGCAATGGCCTGGAGCTGGGG
This sequence comes from Candidatus Iainarchaeum sp., assembly GCA_028713935.1. Classification (GTDB taxonomy): domain Archaea; phylum Iainarchaeota; class Iainarchaeia; order Iainarchaeales; genus JAGVNX01. The sequence goes on along the minus strand of JAQTNI010000015.1, from coordinate 132 downwards.
AATGTTTATTCTTATTCCAGTATTAATAGTGCCTTTTTTCATAATTTCGCTTGCAAGGGCGCTCTGGATAAAAGCAAACAGAGAACTGGTTGTTTTTGCAGCCGCATTTGCAGCCATATTGGCAATTTTTTC
>JAQTNI010000014.1 GCA_028713935.1 Candidatus Iainarchaeum sp. | reverse complement strand
GCCTTATTTCAAATTTAGGCTTTTTCGGCTTTACAGATGCTTTTACAACAACATTTTCAGAATCATCTTTTCCAACTGGCACAGAACCATGCAGAATATTTGGCAGGCGCATTAAAATCCAGCTGCAGCGCTGCCTTAAATCAGCAGCATCTTTTTCCAGAGAATCGATTTTTTCAGGAATTTCCTGGGCTTCCTTCAAAAAAAGAGAAACATCCTGCCCAGCCTTCTTTGCGGAATTAATTTGCTGCGACAAAATATTCCTGCAATTGCGCAAAGAATCGGCTTCAGCCTTCAGTTTTCTCCAAAGCCTGTCCTTTTCAATTAATTCATCAAGCAAGGAAAGCTTTTCAGCATCCCCCCGCTTTTCAAGGTTTGCACGCATCAATTCGGGATTAGCCCTGATTAATTCAATGTCAATCATAAAAAAACACACATAAGTTTAACTAAAAATCTATAAAAACTTATTACTTATGGAAATAGCAGTATTAAGGTACGGGCACCGCGACATTAGGGATTATAGGGTGACAACGCACTGCTGCCTTGTCTCAAGGGCATTGGGGGCAAGCAAAATAATTGTTGAAGGCAATGAAGACCAGAACATAAGGAAAAGCGTTGAGGGAGTAACCAAAAACTGGGGTTCGGGATTTGAAATTGAATTCACTGATTCCTGGAGAAAAACAATAACTGAATACAAGAAGAAAAAATTTTTTGTAATGCACCTGACAATGTACGGATTGCCACTGCAAAAGCAAATTAGGAGGATGAGAAAAAACAAGAAAATTCTTGTGATAATCGGGTCGCAGAAAGTCACTGCCGAGGTTTACCAGAAAGCAGACCAGAACATTTCCGTAACACAACAGCCGCACTCGGAAATAGCGGCGCTTGCAATTGCGCTTGACTGGCTTCAGAAAGGGAAAGAGCTTGAAAAAAAATTCAAAAATCCAAAAATAAAAATAATTCCGCAGGAAAAAGGAAAAAAAGTAATGAAAAAATAACGCAAAAAAATATGCGAATGATTTTTATTCCATTTGCACCAAGAAGTTTGACATCAGTCTTGCACTTTCTTTTCTTGCAAAGCGTTTTCCCAGGGCTTTTTGCCTTGCAAAAAAGCTTTTGAAAAGAAAGGGGGAAAAAAGATGCCTTCAAGTGTTTTGCAATTTCAGGGAGCCAAAGAATTGCTCGAAACAATAGGCGGGGAATCCGCAGTAAAGATTACAAAAATATATGAAAAAAAAAATAAAAAAGTGACAGACGAAGAAGTTGCAAAAAAATTAAAGCTCAAAGTGACAGAAGTAAGGACAATACTTAACAGAATGCATTACAGGGGGGTTTCCTGTTACCACAGGACAAAAAACAGCAAAACAGGCTGGTATTCCTATGCCTGGGAAATCAAGACAAGAAGGCTCCTGGAACTGCTATTGGAACAGCATTCTGAAAGAATAGAAAAACTTGAAAAGAAAAAAAGCTTTGAAGAAAATTACGCCCTCTTTAGCTGCAAAAAAAACTGCGATTACATTCCATTTGAAATAGCAACAGAATACCTCTTTAAATGCCCTGAATGCGGAGCCCTATTAGAAGCAGTGGACAACGAAAAAAGAAAAAAAGGCCTTGAAAGCCAGCTGGAATTGCTGAAAAGAGAACGCGAAAAAATAGAAAAAACACTGTAAAATGCACAAAAACAAAGGCAAAAAAACACAAATTATTGGACACGATTCTTCCGCTAATCCCCTAAAAGAATAAAGCAAAAAAACTGCCAAAAAACACAAAGCAAGCAAAAAAATTGGTTTTTAAAGCAAAAAAACCCGCCAAAGGGCTTCCTTTTGCATTTACAATTTTTTAAAAGTTTTAAATGTATTAAAACGAGATTTTAAAAATTGTTTGAAAAGTAGTTAAGTATAGCAAATAGCGCGGTGGGGCAGCCAGGAGTGCCCGTCGGGCTCATAACCCGAAGGTCGAAGGTTCAAATCCTTCCCGCGCTAATCTAATATATAATAATATATTAAAGGCAAAAAAAGTCTATTTTATGGCAAAAAATAAGCCAGCTCACAACATACAAGTGGCATCAAATTCTGCATTTGCTCGCCATGCAACAATAAATTGGTTATCTCACATGGCAAAATAAACAAAGCAAAACCTAATTTTTACAAAAGCCAACTGGGTAAGAAGCATCACTACAGGCAACTTAAAGAAATTCTAGATTATTGGCAAAAACCTAGCCTAAAATGCAATCTCACCTGCTGACAAACCAAGAGGCGCAGGCCAGAACAAAAAACAATGCACAAAAAAACAGGCTCACAAAAGAGACAAACTGGCAAAATAACAAACAAGGCTAAAAAGTGCCAAAACTTGCGGCATAAAGTTAACTCACTAGTGCTACCAAGATGCAAAATTGTTACAGTAATGAAAAAAATTGCAGATTACTGTAATTACCTTAATGATTTGGTAATTACCGTAAAGAATTTATATCATTACAGTCATTATAATTATGATGGTTCTAAAAAGAGTTGTCAGGCTAATAATGGGTTTTTTCAAAGATGTTAAAGACTGGAGCGAAGAACCTGCCGCAACAAGTCCAGAATTGCCTAAAAAAGAGCTTAAAATTGAGCTATTAGCGGAAAAGGCCGCTTTCAAAGAGGTCCATTCTGTTTGGGATTACCTTAAAATCAGGGAGAACACCCAGGCACACCACCTGGCAAGCGTTATTGGTTTTGAATGGATTGAAATGCTGGAAATCCGGCGCAGAATAAAGGAACAGTTTGGCATGGAATACCAGAATGAAAGAAGCCTCTACCCTTATATCAAAACTTTTACTGATTGCGGCCTGTTTGAAAGCACTGATATTGGGGGAAAACGCAAATGGCGCAGGAAAAACATCCTGATTACAACACAGGGAGAACTAAGGCAGGGAGAAACTGAAAAGCCAGTTGAAGCAAAGGAAAAACAAGAAGAAATAAAAAAAGATTGAGACTCGTTTGATGTTATGCCGGGGTTTAAGGAAAGAAAAAAAGCCAGGATAACAACTGCCATTAAAAAAAAGGCCACAAGAGAACAGGATATTTCTTTGGACACAAAACAAAAAATAGAAGACGCAATATCAAAAATAAACTCGTGGTCATATGAAAAATTCAAGCGACCCTTGAGTTCAAGAAGGTTATATCAGTATCTAAGCATATCTAATAGATTTAAAACAGACCCTGCAACAAGGGCATATGTTAACCGATTGTGTCGCGAATACGGCCGCTGGTGGAAAGAAAGATCACGTAGGAGAGCACAGGAAAAGCAGGTAATAACCCCAAGAAGGGCTGAGAACAGCGGGAGCGGAATACAGTTAGATTAAAAAGAAGTTTATTTTTTCAGTTTTTTGTAGGCGGAATAAAAATTTGAGAGTTTTTCTGATTTTGAATAAAGCTGCTTGAACCATTCAGTGGAAACAACTTTTTCAGCTTCTTTTGCCAAAAGAGAGGCATAATTTTTGTCAATTGAAGATTCCTCTTTTTTTAACAAAACAGACATTTCATTGGCAAGGCTTTCGTGGTCCTGAGCAGAAGACAAGACATACTGCCTTTCAAGCAGTTCTTCAAGGGCAATCAAAGCTGCTTTTTCATCAACTTCCTTTTCATTCATGTAATAAACAGCTTTCCAATCTCCTTTGAGACGCCAAGCATGGGCAGGGTTCTTGCCTGTTTTGAAAAAATCAAGAAGCTTTGAAAAAGAGCTTGAAGGCGCAATAACACAGTTTTTTCCAGGCCTTATGTAAGGGACATCGGAAAGAACTCCTTTCCTGTGATAACGATAATTTTTTCCATTCGCTTTGAAAACAGCCTGTGTATAGCCATACAAGGCGCGAAAAAGTTTCTGGTAAGTATAAGAAGAATGCTTGACGTTTTCTGGAATAATAAATTTGTACTGGATAAAATAGCCCTTGACAGACATAGGCACCCCACTGTTCCACTAATTAATTATAAGATAACTATTAACGACTGTTTATGTATAATAATTAAACATAAAAAAATAAAAAGGTTTGTGTTAAAACCCTCTCAGAAATCGAGTTTTTTTTAATTAAATATGAAAGCTAGGCAAGAAGGCAAAGAGGGCAAAAAACAAACGTTTATCTTCTTCTATAATACTTGTATGGAGTCGGCTTTGAAGGTTCTTCTTCTGGCTCTTCAACTGCAACAGGGCCGCTGCCAACAACAACAATGTCTTTTGCAGACCTGACATTTCTGTAAGGAATGCTTTTTTCGCTTATGATTTTTTTGGCTTCCTGTTTTGACTTGGCTTTTAAAGGCTCTGTGGTTATAGTTTCAATTCTGCCTTTTTCCAAGTTAATTATAAGGTCAAAAATTTTTCCCTTATATTCCCCTTCCACAGTATAAATATCCATTCCGAACAATTTTGATAAAAGTGTGCTCATCGCAACCTGCCTCCTATTTTTTACAATAAAAAAATATAGTAATAATAAAAGCCATTTTAGTATTTAAATCTATTGTTAAAAAAAAAATTTCAAAACCGTGCGAAATACATAACGCGTATTTTAAATTTTTAAAAAAATTAATTAAAAGCCGGAAAAAACCGTAATATACATAACTGGTTTTTTTGTTTTTAGGGCACATTTTCATGGCTTTTGGTTATTAGCGGAACAATGCCCCCTCTTGTTTTTGTAGAATGAAACTGCAAATAAAATTGGCTTGTGGCGCATATTTGCCTGGCGCCACAGCAATTGCCAAAAAATAGTGGTTATGTTTTTTATCCTTCTACACCAAATATCACGGCTGATCGTTTAAGCCTTTTTGAGGCATCAAAGCTTGTCAAGGGGGTTTTTTACTTTTTTCAGGGTTTCAGAGGAAACATGGGTGTATATCTGTGTTGTTGCAAGCGAGGAATGGCCAAGCAGTTCCTGTATTGTCCTTATGTTTTCTCCAGCTTCCAATAAGTGTGTTGCATGTGAATGCCTCAAAGTGTGGGGCGTTACTTTTTTTTCTATGCCTGCTTTTTTTGCTGTTTTTTTTACTAGCCTTTCAATGGAATCAGTTGAAATTGGAGAGCCATTTTTTTTTGCAAAAACAAAGGGGCTTTTTACTTTTCTTTTAGACAGGTACTTTTTGAATTTTTTTATCCAGAATTTTGAAAGAATTACTGTCCTGTCCTTGTTTCCCTTTCCGCCCGAAACACGCGCAGTCCTTTCTTTGAGGTTCAGGTTTTCTGTTTTTAGTTTCACTGCTTCGCTTACACGCAGGCCAGAAGAATAAAGAAGCTCTATTATAAGGCGCTTGTTTTTTTTCTTTGCAGCTTTTATGAGTGCTTTTACCTCTGCTTTTGTCAGCACGCTTGGCAGCGTTTTTGCCCTTTTTGGCATGCTTATTTCGTCCATTATTTTGTTTTTGAACAATTTTTCAAAAAAGAATTTCAGTGCTGAATGAACCAGTGAAAGAGTTGCGTTGCCGGCCATGCCTGTTTCTTTTTTTAGCGCAAGAAAATTGACTATGTCTTCGCGTTGTATTTCAGAAACTTTTTTTGGTGTTCGAAAAAGGAATTCTTCAAGGTAAAGGCAGTACATTTTTGCTGTCCTTGCGGAATAGCCCCCAATGACAAGTTCCTGCCTGAATCTTTCAGCAAGCGCTTTTTTTTCTGAATCCAGAATTTTTTCTTCGCGCATCAATAAGAAGTTGTTTTTTCTGTTTTTTAACCTTCGGTTTTTGTTTTTTTATTTGAAAAGGGCTTTGTAGAATCTTTTTAAATTCTTTGATTTTAATTTTTATTATATGCGCACATTAAAATCCAAAAAAGAAGGCAAGATTGAAAAGCCGGAAGACAAGGATTGGCAGGAATGGTATGGCAAGCTTGACAAGAAAGAGCATGAAAAAATGCTTTCCCAGCTTGGCCTTGACAAGGAAGACATTGAGGAATGGGACCAGCACAAGGTTTTTGATAATCTGGAATCGGAAGCCACAGGCCCAACTGAAAACCCCAATCCGAAGAAAAAAAAATAGCCTTATTTTTGCTGCTTCTTATTCCTTTGTTATTTGTGCATAATGAAAAAGGTTTTTTGCCTGGGCATAAAATGCGATTGTTGCCACTCCTGCTAGCCAGGCCGCAAAATAATAAATAAATGCGCTTTGGTCATTTGTCCAGTGCATTTTTATGCCTTGCATCAGGCCCCACATGAAAAGAGTGGCAAGGCCCGCGCCTATTATAAAAAAAAAGATTGCTTTGCCCAAAATTATCTGGGGTTCCTTGAAATGCGTTGCCTGCATGTGATATAGGAATTACAATATATTTTTAAACACTTTATGGCATATAATAGGTTAGAACAGAGCTTAGATTTGATTTCTGATTTTTGCGAATCGGTTTCTTAAAAAAAGGGGTTTTGTATGAACATGGGTCTGAATAATATGGATGAAGCTATGAGGCTGAAGCTTCTTGAAGAGGAATTCAAGCTCAGGAAAAAGCAGCCAGAGGCTTGGACAAAGACAAAATACAGGAAATATGCAAATTTTGGCCTGAACAGGAAAAGAAAGGAAGAATAGAAATAAAATTTAAATAAATTAAATACGAATTTTATGCAATTGATTTTCAATTATGCAGGATGGGGGTTTAAGCAGTGCTTTCCCTGCAGAATTGTTTTTGATTGCATAAAATTTTTTTGCACACTTTGGAGGTGTATTAATTTGCCATACAGAAAATTCAATAATCAGGGATACGGAGAAAAGCCAGTAAAGGAAGGCGGAATCTACGATGTTACAATAGAAGGCATCGGGACAAAAGGCGATGGAATTGGAAAAATCCAGGGTTTTGTCTTGGTAATCCCGGGCGTCAAGAAAGGCGACAATGTCAAGGTAAAAGTCAACGCAGTAAGGGGAAAAGTTGCTTTTGCAGAAGTGGTTGGCGAGGGAGAGCCAAAACAGGCAGAAGAAAGTTCAGAGGCAAAAGAGGATTCAGAAGCAAAATCGGAATCTTCTGAGGCGGAAGAATCCCAGGAAGGGGAAGAAACAGAAGCCTCTGGAGAAACTGAAGACGCGGCTGAAGAAGAATTGGAAGAGCCTGAAGAAGAGGACTCTGAAGAGTTTTGAAATAAAATTCTTGTTTTAGTAAGGCAAAAAAATTGTTAAAAAACAGTTTTTTTTGCTTTATTCTTTTGTTTTTCAAACCAGCAAGGCTTTTTAAGCCCATTAAACTTACTTATCTGGGTGGGTTTTTGGAATTAACAACAACAGCAACATCAATAATTCCGCAACAAGTGCAGAGAAGAGTTTCTTATTTTGGCCTGCAAAGGCAAAAACATTGCATGAATTGCGGGCGCCTTATAATGGAAGAAGCTGATTTGTACAGCAGAAGGTTTTGCTCTACAAGCTGCAAAGAAGAATACTGCAGCCCAATAAAGCACCTTGTAAAACAAGTTTAGTTTTCAATCGCAATCAGTTTGGCATAAAAAGTTTCTGCCAAGCGATAGCTTTTTTTCAACAAGGCCAAATAATTTTTTTATGCACAAAATTCTTTTGATTATCAAGGAGATGCGAAAATACTCTGATAAAAAACCAGCAGTGGGCTTTGAAACGCCTTTCAAGGTTTTGATTTCAACTATTTTGTCACAAAGGACAAAAGACGCAAACACAGAAAAAGCCGCAAAACAATTATTTTCAAGGCATCCTGATGCAAAAACACTTGCAAAAGCCCCTGTCAGGGCAATTGAAAAACTTATCAGGCAAGCCGGCTTTTACAGGGTAAAAGCAAGAAGGATTAAGAAAATCAGTGCCTTGCTTTTAAAAAAATTCAATGGTCGGGTGCCTTGCACAAAAAAAGACCTGCTTTCGCTTATCTGCGGGGGTTGGGCCGAAAACAGCTGCCTGTGTAATTGTTTATGGCTTCAAAAAGCCCGATTTGCCTGTTGATGTCCATGTCCATAGAATTTCAAACAGGCTTGGGCTTGTTAAAACAAAAAACCCTGAAAAAACAGAGGCGGAATTAAAAAAAATTTTTCCAAAAAAATATTGGATTGAAATAAACCATTTAATGGTGAGATTCGGCCAAAAAGTTTGTTTGCCGCGCACTCCTCTCTGCGAAAAATGCGGCCTGAAAAAAATCTGTGCATATTACAAAAATTGTGTTGCCTGAATTATTCCCCGTGCTGTTTTATCCCCCAGGCTGCAAGAGATTCCATTATTTCGCTTAAGCCAAGGCCTTTTTTTGTCAGGGAATATTCCACTCGCAATGGCTTTTCATAAAAAACAGTTTTTTTAATCAAGCCGTTTTTTTCAATTTCTTTGAGCCTTGTTGAAAGTGTTTTTGGGGTTATCTTTCTTATTGCCCTTAGAAAATGATTGAATCTTATTGGCTTGTTTTCCTTGAAAAGCTCCCTCAAAATAAGAATTGAAAATTTTTTTCCAACAAACTTCAGGCTTGTTTCAATCGGGCAGTCTCCAGGATGGCAGTCACTGCACCAGGTGCATTTTTTTGCTTCGGACATTTTTTCACTTTCCTTTTGGAAACTTGGGGTATTTAAGCGCCAAAAAGCATATTGTGTATAATCATTTGGCAATTGAATATTTTTTAAAGGGTGGTTTTTTTGGCCAATGAACCTGAGTTTGAATGTGAAATATGCGCTTCCATTTATGACAATAAAGAGGAAGCCAATAACTGTTGTGCGGAAAAAAAAATTTCTTTGGTCTGCAATAAGTGCGGCAAAACAAATCGCGGCAAAAAACAGGCAATAAATTGCTGTGTTTCCGCAAAAAAAAATTTTTCAAAAAGAGGGGATTGAATAGTCCAGATTGGGGAAAAAGCACCGGATTTTTATTTGGAAGGAATCCAGGGAGAAACAATCAGCAAGTTTTCACTTGAAGAATTCAGGGGAAAATGGGTTGTCTTGTTTTTTTATCCGCTTGATTTTACTGCTGTTTGCCCAACGGAAATAAAGGGGTTTGATGCGCAGCTCGAAGAATTCAAAAAAGCAGGGGCAGTTGTTTTAGGCGTGAGCGTTGACAGTGTTTACAGCCACAAGGCCTGGATTGCGGATGGGCTTGGAAAAATAGGATTTCCATTGCTGAGCGACCTGGCAAAAGAAGTTTCAGAAGCTTATGGAATTCTGAAAAAAAAAGAAGGAATTGCTTTCAGGGCGACTTTCATAATCAATCCCGAAGGAATAATTGAGTCAATCGGAATAAACAATCTGGATGTTGGAAGAAGCGTTTCAGAAACAATGCGCCTGCTGAAAGCATTCCAGACAAAAGGCCTCTGCCCAGTTGACTGGAAACCCGGAGAAAAAAACCTTAAGCCAAAATAAGTGGTGATTTAATGCACAAGCATGGGCAAATTACAGTCATCTCACGCGAAGAACTCAAAGAAAAAATTGACAATGGCGAAAAATTTTTGCTTGTAGAAGTTTTAAGCAGGGAAGAGTATGGGCAGGGCCATTTGCCAAACGCAATAAACATCCCGCTCAGCGAGCTTCCTGAAAGGGCTTCAAAAGAACTGGAAAAAGAAAAGGAAATAATTGTTTATTGTTCAGATTTTTCCTGCAGGGCAAGCGGAACAGCAGCGCATTTTCTTTTGCATATGGGCTATCAAAACGTGAAGGAATTTGCAGGCGGCAAAAAACAATGGGTTCAGGCAGGATACCCAATTGAAAAATTATAAGGTGTGATTTTGGAAAAAAATTTTGAGGAAAGGCTTGAGGAATGCTCTGATTTTTCAGACATTTTTGAACTAGTAAAAGATGCAGCTGAGAAAACCCTTGGCAGGGCAAGAGCAGGATTAATGCTGGGGATATCAGAGCTTGGCCAATATTCAGGCGGTTTTATAGGGGGCTATCATGAGCTGGATTCAAACCTGATTGTAATGAACTCAACTCCCCTGCGCAGGATAAAAGAAACAAACCCAAAACTTTTCAAGCCGTATTGTTTCCATGTTTTGCTGCATGAATATATTCATTCGCTTGGCTTTGTTGATGAGCAAAAAACAAGGGAATTGACAATAAAAATTTCTCTTGGCCTGCTTGGGAAAAATCATCCGGCAACAGGCCTTGCAACAAATATTAAAAAATTCTTGCCTGGATTGCATTATTCGGGAATTGATTTGCTGCCAAAAAAAGAGCCTGAAATTTTTATTGTGCAGGGCTTTGACAAGGGAAACCTAACCTATATAAGCTGACAATTTAACAAAATAACAGTAAATAGTTAATTTTTTATAATCTTGGAACAATGCTTATTATTGGTACTTATGAGTTTTCTTGGCGATTTTATTGCAGGCGCAAAAAAAGCAATTCCTGTGCTGGCTGCAAAGGTTGCAAGCGTACTGCTTTTTTTTGCAATAATCGGAATGTTTGCGGGATTTTGGCTTGCAAAGCAGGGATACAGCATATGGGCATTGGCTTTGCCAATAATTGCGCTTTTTGTGATGTGGCAAAAGCTGGATGAAGGCTTTTTAGTGTTAATACTTGGGGCAGTGCTTTTGTTTGTTGCACCTGAATTTTTTTTGCATTAGGGAAATAATTATTAATGGGAAAAAACAAGAATATTCTGAAGGTGTTTTGCATGGTAAGGCCAACATTAATCGGAAAAAGAAAAAAAATAGTTGCTACAGGGTCCAAAGGCAACAGAGCAAAGCAAATGAGCCTGACTTCAAGATTGGCCACATCATTCAGGGTATTAAGTGCAAATCCTTTTAGCAATTGGCGCGCAGTCGTTAGAAACGACAGTGGAGAAAAACCAAGAAAGCCAAGAGCAGGGTTTCAGCACAGAACTGCAAAGCAAGGAGTCTCAAAAGGCCCAATTGTGATACACAATAAAAAGAAACCATATACATAACTGATTTTCCTGCAATTTTTTTCTTAAAGAAAAAATCTTTTTCTTTTTTTATTTTGGGTTTTTCATGCCTTTTTGCATAAAATGCCCCACATCATTTTCAAAAACAGGAAAATGGTTTGCTTTTTTTGCCCAAGAAGCGGTTTTTGGTTGTTTTTGTTTACAAAACCCCGCTTAGCTAGTTTGGAATTTTTTTTTAAGGTTTTTTTTGAAAAAATCCAAAAAATCCGCAATCCCCCTGATAGTTGGGCAAGAATTTTCTGGAAACAAAAAAATTTTTTTTTATTTACTGATTAACCAGAATTAGTTTTTTTGGTTATTCTGTGGCAATTCCAACAAAAGTCAGTTTTTTTGTAAGGCCATTGTTGCCCCATAAATGGGAAAATTCCTTTGTCTCGCCTTTTTCAAGCAAGGTTTCCCTGCTCTGGGGCTGTTCATACCCCTTCAAAGTGAATTCCCTGCTGTAACGCACTAAAACCTTTTCAGGAGTGGCTTTTACAAGGGTAAACAAGGGCTTCTGTGTTTTTGGATGCGCATCAAAATCCTCATTTTCATCCACTGCAAAACTCTTGTTTTCAGTTTTTTTTCCGCCGCCTGTCCAGGACTGTGTAATTTCAACAAGGTCAAACCGTGCTTTCATAAAAATGCCCCCGTTTTTTATAATTTTACAATAATTAAAAGCCAAATTCTTAAAAACAGATTTATTTATTTTTTTCAATTTTTCCTTTTTTCCCAGTGCTTACCTGCAATTGCCCCTTGAACAAAGAGCACCAGCCCTCAGTAATTGTTATTTTGTCGCCTTCTTCAAACTGGTTGCATTGCTCATTCCACAAGGTAACCTGCACTTCTCCAGTATCGTCTTTTGCGGCACAGCTGCAGACAGTTCCAGAGCCTCGCTCAGTTGCAAAAGGCCTCGGCTCTGCCTTTGAAACAATTTCAAGCTGAATCTCGCTGATTCCCTGCATTGGCTTTAATTCTTTTACCTTCAAAAAACTCACCTTCAAGAATTTTCAATAAGAAATCATTTTAAATTGAATTGTGTTAATCTTTGCAAGTGATTTTTTGTGAAGTGTGCGGCCTGCGGAAAAACAGCAACAAAATTAACAAAAGAAGGCCTGCCTGCATGCAGCGCACACTCAAATTCAAAAATAAAAAAACCTTCATGCCCAAACTGCGGCTTGGAAATGAAAATCCGCGAAGGAAAATACGGAAAATTCTGGGGCTGCCAGGCATTTCCAATGTGCGACGGAATGAAAAAAATCTGAAACTATTTTTTTGTTCAAAAATTATTTTGGAACAAATCTCCCCCTGTAAAATTTGTAACCCTGCATCGGGGTAACCCTGACTTTCACATGCTTTTTCTTGATTAGCCAAATCAGAAGCCTGCGCGCAGCAGCCTGAATTTTTGGGCTTGCATTTTGTTCTCCGCGAGCAGAATCAAAGGTTTCTTTGAATTTATCCAAGATTTCTTTTGGCATTCTTTTTCCAAAATAGTCCCGCCGATATGTTTTTCCAAGGCGAAAAGTAACATAGCCCATTACTTTTCCATTGGCATTAATGCTCACACTGTGCTCTGTTGGGTTAATCCCCATGCACAATCTCCTGAACATGCTTTTAACATCAGTCGGGCTTGCAAGGCCCCATGCCTTTAATCCAAGATTTTTTTGTTCAACTTCCAGATGAGTGTGGACTCCGGATTTTTGGCTTGGATTCATTGCCAGCAAGCTCTGCACAGACCCTGGCTTTCGTGAATGGGCATTTGGAGCCAGAACTCCAGGAGTGCTGGCAAATTTTGCCCAGCTCATTTCAAGGCGCGCAATATCCCGGGTTTCCCCAATTTGCTGGCTTGCTGTTTTGTATCCTGGCAAAGGGGTTTTTCTTCCGGCTCGAACATGCATATTAACCAAAAATAAAATTGTCAATTCAGCATAAAAACAAATTCTTTCAAATTTTTTATATGCAATTCAAAATTGGCTCCCTTGCTTTAAAGAACCAGCTTGTTCTCGCGCCAATGTACAGGATAAGCGATTTGCCTTTCAGGCTGCTCTGCAGGGCACAAGGGGCTGGGCTTTGCTTTTCAGAAATGATTAATTGCGAGGCACTGATAAGAAACAACAAAAGCAATTGGTGCCTTGCAGAAACAATTGCAGAAGATTTTCCTTTGGGAATGCAGTTGTTTGGCGCGCGCATTGAAAGCATGCGCAAAGCCGCAGAATTGCTGATTGAAAAAAAGCGTTTCGAATTGCTTGATTTGAATTTAGGCTGCCCAAGCCATAATGTTTTGAACCAGGGAGCAGGCGCTGCTCTCCTTAAAAGGCCTGAAAGGATTTCTGAAATAATTTCTTCCTGGAAAGACTTGGGAAAGCCAGTAACTGCAAAAATAAGGATTGCTCCAAATGTCTTGCATTCAATAAAAATTGCAAAAACAATTGAAAGAGCAGGCGCGAGCGCACTTATTGTCCATGGAAGGACTATTCAGCAGGAAAATTCCGGAAAAATTGATTTTGTTGCAATAAAGCGCATAAAGAAAAGCCTTGGAATTCCAGTAATCGGACATGGCGGAATTAGGGGCAATGCGGGATTTGAATTGATGCTTGAAAAAACAAAGTGCGATGCAGTAATGATTGGAACAGCAGCAATTGGAAATCCAGGGGTTTTTGCGGAAATTTTAGGGGAAAAGCAGATTGGAAGAAAAGAAGCGCTTGCGAAATACCTTGAATTGTGCAATTCCCTTAATTTCACTCTTTTTGGGCACGTGAAACAGCAGGTTTTGAGGTTTCTGGCAGGCAAAGAAAACAGGGAACTTGCTTTAAGAATAACAAAGGCAAAAAATCTTGCAGAATTAAAAGAATGTTTTAAATAACAAAGGGGATAATTAAGTATGCCATTAAATTTTTCCCAAAAAATTCCTTTTTTCAGATGGATTGTTCCGGGAGAACTCGCAGCATCTGCAATGCCATTTTCAATTCAAGAAATTAAAGATTCCGGCATAGACATTGTTGTTTCCCTTGTGCCTGATTCGGAACAGGCATTTCATCAAGGCACCCGGCTTGAAAGAGCCAGAAAATCAGGACTAATTTTTCACACAATTGCAATTCCGGAATTGCAAGCTCCAACAAAACACCAGCTTGCCTATTTTTTGCGAATCATGGCTGAAGCAAGGGCAGGCACCCCAAAAAAAGTTTTGATTCATTGTGTTGGAGGAGTTGGCAGGGCAGGAACAATGGCAGCAGCCTATTTAATTGCAAGAAAAGGAGTTTTTCTTGAAAAGGCATACAAAATCATAATTGAGGGATTGCGCAGGGCACAATTTGACGCCCTTGCAAGCAATCCAAAATTTATTGAAAAATTAAGAAAGGAAGGCAAAAATCCCCGGGATTTTTTTGAATCACTTAAAGTACATTTTCCTGAAAGCCCGGAGCAGGAACGATTTTTGCTGCAAGCCGAAAAAAGGTTCTTGGTTTTCTCAAGAAATAATGCCCATGAGAATATAAAACCAAAAAAAAGGCTGAAAAGAAAACCCAGAAGGCCAAAATAAGCAGGGGAAATCTGCTTCCAGAGCGTTTTTAAAATAATGCCCAGTAAAAAGTATATAATTACTTGCTAATCCTAAAGCAGTAATATTAATAACAAAAAGGTGAAAAAGCAAATGAGTGAAGATAAATTCGGCAGGGCACTGTTCAAAGTGAATTGCTCCGAATGCGGAAAGGAAACAGAAGTTCCATTCCAGCCAGACGGTTCAAGGCCAGTGTACTGCAGAGATTGCTATCAGAAGCACAAAAAGCCAATGCGCGGTGGCGGCGGCGGACGCGGCGGAAGAAGCAGAGACTACTAATTTTTTGAATAAAAAATTTTAGTTGAAAAAATTTCTATTTTTATTTTTTTTTATTTTTATTTTTATAAAAAAACAAGCCACATTTATACATAACTATTTTTTTGTTCCAAAAGCACAAAGGATTATTTTTAATGGCCGAAACGGCAATTATCTATCTGCCGGTTAAAATAGGGCAAGAAGCAGCCTGCGAGGATTGAAGGCCGGGTAACCCCCATAAAGGCACCTGGATTATGTGCGGGCTTGAATAGCAGAAACAATTGTCAATCCTCTTCAAAGATGAAAAGCTCGTCAATTCTTGCATGCAAAGCCTTTGCAAGGTTATGCGCCAGTTTCAAGGAAGGATTGTATTTTCCTTTCTCCAGAAAAACAATTGTTTCCCTGCAGACCCCGACTTTTGCTGCCAAGGTTTCCTGCGTAAAGCCATGCCTCGCCCTAAACTCCTTCATACATGTATACATAATTAATCTCTTGAAAAGCCCAAAAATGTTGCAAATACACAACAAATTGTTGTAAATAGTAAACAAAAAAGGCTTTTAAACCTGGCTTTCCTATTTCAACTGCATGAAAGCCTTGAAATTAATTGCTTCAATTTTGCTTTGTGAAGCAATTGGGGTAATTGGATCTTTTTTTACTTTTCCTGCAATTGGCGCCTGGTATGCCGCTTTGCAAAAGCCGTTTTTCAGCCCTCCAAACTGGCTGTTTGGGCCTGTCTGGACAATCCTTTTTGCATTAATGGGAATTTCCCTTTATTTGGCTTTGGAAAAAGGATTGACAAAAAAAGCAATTGTTTTCTTTGGGATCCAATTAATCCTGAATTTGGCCTGGTCAATCTTGTTTTTTGGTTTTCACTCACCAATGATCGCTTTTGCTGAAATAATATTCCTCTGGATAGCTATTGCTGCAACAATTTTGGAATTCAGGAAAACCTCGCAAAAAGCAGCCTGGCTATTAACCCCGTATATCCTGTGGGTTAGCTTTGCGGCAATCCTTAATTATGCAGTTTGGGCTTTGAATCCATAAAGAAAATATTTAATCAAAGGTAAACAAAAAATGTGAAATAATTGGGGTTTTCATAAATGGTGCGAAACCGGAAAATCAGGATAATGGGAGACCATGCGCGTATTCGTTCTCTTTCAAAAAAAGAGCAACGAACGCTCCGTTTTGGGACTCCGCGATTGGTAGAACGGACTTCCAGGTGCAAACCAAATCCGGCCTACAGTGCAGCCATGACCTTGGCGTATCTCTTGTTTCCGAATTATTTCCCTCGCCAAATTGCTTCTGGCATAAATAAAAAAACGACTTTTTCCGAAGCCATTCCAGTGAACAGCACTACCCAAAAAGGGATTCGAGCATTTTACAGCAATCGCCTTGCGGCCTGGGAGAATCCGCATTTTTTAAAGCATGCTAATTCCACAAATTCCGTGGTGCCAATAATATACAAACTTGTCGAAAGCGGCTTGATTGTCAACGAGAATGTTATGAATATTGGGATTACCCCAACGGGAAGGCCTGTTTTTTTTGAGCTTAAAGATATCAATTTGCCACGTTTAAGAGAAACCATTATGCGATTGCCGACGGGAAAAAGAAGAGAACGGGCTCGAAGTCTTTTTGCCTCTTTGAAAAAAATCGCGAGAAAAAAAACATTTCTCAGAGTACACGAGGACTGAACGATTTTTTGTTTCATTTGCACAGGTCGACTTTGTAGCATGGATTTTGAATTAACACTTGCCAGCACAGCAATTTGCCATTTCTTCCATGTCATAAAAAGCCCTGCAGAAAAAGCCACAGGCAGTTTTCAGTTCCTTTTCTCCTTTTTTTGTAAGCGAATAATTCTTGCTTGTATCCCTGCTCACAAGGCCCTTTTCCAAAAGCTCTTTCAAGGCAGGATAAATAGTGCCAGGGCTCGGCTTTGACCCCTTCCTTTTTTCAAGCTCCCTTGCAAGGCCCGTCCCACTAAGGCTTTCCTTGCTCAGGCACCATAAAATAAGGTAAGAAAGAAAACCCCTCATATTGCAGCAATCCATAACAATATCGGTTACCCAATAGATTTAAAAAACCCTTACGCCACACTAATATCGGTTAACCAATATTGCAAGGAGGTGTTTTTTTGGAAAAAGAGTGCAAGCTCGTCTGCGGAAACAAGACTGTTGCTGTTTTTGAAATGACAGAAAAAGGCGGCTTTGTAGGTAAATTCGCTTTAAAATCAAGATTGAACCTTCTGTAGGTAAATCAAATATTTACCTAAAAATGCACAAAAAAGGGTTTTTAATGTCTTGCTGGTTGAATCTATTTATGGTTTTAAAAGAAGCTAAACTAAAAGATGAAGCCGAATTGGAATCAATACTTGTAAAGAATCCCGAACAAATCGAAGATGGCTTCAAAGTGCTAACCCATCAGAAAAAGGCGCACGGACAAGACCGAATGGATATTTTGGGGATAGATTCTCAAAAAGTGCTTACTTTGGTTGAGTTAAAAGTAGCTGTTGATTCAGGGCAGTTAATGCAAGCATTATCATATTATGATTGGATAATGGAACAAGGCCTTGATTGGATTAAGGAGGCGTACAAAACTGATATCGAAGATACAATGCCGCAAATATTTCTTATTGCCCCTGATTTTGATGAATCAATGGTAATGCAAGCGAGATTTATACGAGACGACATAAAAATAAGGCTGTTCAGGTACCTTTGCCTAGAGGTTAACTCCCAGAAAGAAATAAAGCTTTTAGAACAGGAACTTTCGAGGATAAAACTAATTGAAGAAAAACCAAAAACCAAGGATGAATTAATCAATAAGAGTTCTGAGCAAAATATCAAGGAGCTAATAAAAAAAGCTATGGCTGACATAAAAAGTTTGAACGATTCTGTCGAAGAAACACAGTCCAACTGGGTTTTCAAATACTGGATTGCTGGAAGAAAATTTTGTGAATTGGAACCAAAAAGGAAGTTATTCAGAGCGTGGTACAAAACTGAAGACCCCGAAGAAAATTGGATGAAAGATGACATTATTACTAAGGAACAGTGGGAAACTATTTTTTTCCAAAAAATAAAAAAAGCATTTGACCTAATGAAAAATAGGCAACTTTAGTTCTGTTTAAGGCTGGGAACTCTCAAAAATTTAACAAGCTAGTTAAATAAATGGTTAAAACACTAATCAATTTTTTTTAAGAAATTTTTCAGTTTTTCAACGTGCTTTTTTATTGTTCCATGGTCTAAAACCCTGTCGACATCATTTAATGATTTGTTCCATTCTCCAGGAAAAAGTAGGATATTGCTTGCTTTTAGGTCGTCGTGTATTATTGTTTGTTGTTCTTCACTCAAATGACCCACGCTTTCTCTAAGTTTTTTGTCTAACTCAAAATTATATGGCGAGAAATAGATTGTTTTTACTTCACAACTAATTTCAGCATCCATTTTTGGCAATTGTTGTTTTAATAAAATATGCCTTAATATATGTTTCCCCTTAAAATCTTGACCAAACTTGTTTTCAATTTGGATTAGGAAATATTTGGTTTTTTTTGTTTTTATTAAGAGAAGAATATCAAATGCTCCTGCCGAGTTTTTGTCGCCGTTTGTATACAGTTTGTCTGCCGAAATTTCACTTTTGCACAAAATTGTTTTGTCCTTTTGTTGTATTTCTTTTGAAAGATGTGCGGCTAAAATTCTGTTGAATTGGGTTTCTGAATTTTCTGGAGTTAAATTAATTGGGCTATTAAAAATCAGTGCTCCAGTGTACCCCAAAAGCAAGGGATTTTCTTTAACATAATCTGATAGGGATGATGGTTTACATGCGCTACAATTATCTGAATGTTTTTCAGCGATTTTGTTTATTTGAGCGATGTATTTTTGAGGATTGTTGGATTTAAACGCGCCAATTCTTAATTGGTGCAGCATTTTACAATAATTACAAGGGCCACTAGTTTTTTTTAGAAATTCGTTCCAAAAAATTCTTTCTCCTTTTTTGAACGGAATGTTTATTCTAGTTGTATCCCACAGTAAAAAGTTTTTTTTACCGTCATGGAAACTTAGTAAAGCATGCGTGGCGTCATCTAGAGTATCAAGAAGGTATATGCAGTAAGCGCAAATAAGTTCGTCTGTTGATGCTGGAACATTTTCTGATTTGCTGCTTACTAGATTATCAAATAGTTCTTCGGGGGTCATTTGTAATCAAATTAAGAATTAGTATAAATAAATTTTTTTACCCATCTCGATAGATTTAACTTCAGGCAAGCCATGCACATAGTCCAAAAGAAGGCCAACATCTTTTGCCAGTTCAAATATTTGGTCTATTTCTTTTTCTAATTTTTCTTTTACTATCGTTTCTTTTAACTTTTCAACTTCTTTAATTTTCTCTGGCAAATTTAAAATAAGATAATTGTAGTATTGCGACCCATTTTGGATTTTTCCATCATAGACCATTTTATCTAACTGTTTAATAATTTCATCCGAGTAAGGACCTAATCTTTCCAGGATGTATTCATAGCCACTTGTGGATAATTTGTGTTCGGAGAATAGCTTATCTATTAAGAAACAGATTTTTATTATTTGAAGCCGTCCGATTTCTGAGTAATCCTCTTTCCTAAAAGCTTTGTCTAGAATAAAAGTCAAAAAAATTTCCTTGTTTTTTTCATCAGACAGGCTAAACCACCATACTATTGTAGGCATAGCTAATTTTTAAATTAAGTATTCACTTTAATCAAGGCTTTAGTTATTATTATTGGCAGAAACTTTAATCAACTTTTTCAGCCAATAACTCAGTATGGATAACCTGCCAATAGAAACAAGGTCAAGAATAATGTCTGCTATCCGCAGCAAGAACACCAAGCCTGAGCTGATTTTACGGAAGCTTTTGTTTGCGGCCGGGTTGCGCTACAGAATTCATTACGGCAAGCACAAAATAGATATTGCATTTCCTTCCAAAAAAATTGCTATTTTTGTGGATGGCTGTTTCTGGCATAACTGCCCAAAGCATTTCCAGATGCCAGCTTCAAACCTTCGATACTGGAGGAAGAAGATGGCTTGCAATTTAGAACGCGAGAAAAATAAGGAAAATGAATTAAGAAAAACTGGCTGGAAAGTTGTTAGGGTTTGGGAGCATTCCTTGAAAGATAATCCTGCGAAGGCATTCAATAAAATTGCTTCAACCTATAAAAAAAATTAGCAATATGCCCATCTCCACTCAAGATTTTTCCTGCTTACAAAATTAGGAATTTTAACTTGTTTTGGCAGGTCCTTGTAGCTTCTTGAGCGTAAAGCACTTTCGGACATTTTAATGTTTCCTTCAGGGTCTATTTGAATATGGCCTGAATCAAAAAGCATGTGTATATCTGACCTAAAGCAAAATCCATTTTCAATTCGGTCATTGCCGTTTAAGCTAGCGGGTTTTATGTGCGCAGCTTCAAGCACAGTAGATAATTTCTCTTCAGTTAGCAGACAGGTGGATTTGTATGCTCTTAGAACATTTCTGCGAAATTGCGGTTGCTGTGACCTCGCAATTATTTCTATGAAAACTTTTTTTCTTTCTGCAACAAATGGAATTTGGCTTTCTTTTACTTCTTCTAGCATTTTCAAGGAGCTATTTTTTGGCTTTATGTTTACCAAGCTTTCTGCTTCATCAGGTTCCAAAGAGCAAAGATAATACTTTTCATCAAGCCTTGTCCTACCACTTACTCTGTTGCATAGCCCATAGTTTTCAAGAAACAACAAAAACTCGCGAGCCATGCGCTGGTCATTTGCAGAAGTTGCACAGTCAGGCCAATTTGATATATCCAGCCTGTTTTGCCTGTGCAAAATTATTGCTTCTATTTGATTTCTTATTGGGGCATTTTCTCCTGAAAGCGGAATTACTATTCTGATGAGCTCGAAAGGCGTGATATACGCTTGCTTTTTTCCTTTTTCTTTTTCAAGTTCTGCAAGAATGCTTAAGATAAGCTCAAGTGGTTTTATGTGCAAGCCAGACTGTTTCCATTTTTCAGGACTTGGTTCTATTCTCAAGTTTGGCAATTCAAGCGTTTTTATTACGGTGGTTGCAAATTCTGTTTTAGTTATATTCCTATCAGCAACTTTGCGCCCAAAAGGAGTAAGCTGAATTTTTCCATGCGCATCCTCAATTAAGTCAAGTGCTTTCCAATATTGTCCTGAATTGCGAACAATATTTCTATCCGGCGAGCGAGCAAGGTGCACTGAAGATGGTGTCTGGTTTTCAATTTTTTTTAATTCTTCATTGAAGCTAGAACTGCTTGGCGCTTCTCCTTCGTGTGCCCTCATTGCACGCAGCACACCTAAAAAAACAGGGGGCGAATTAAGGCCCTCAGTGCATGTGAGCGTTGCCCACTGCCATTTATATTCTGGAAATGGTTTTTTAGGTGCTGTTACCAATTTAATCCCTCGGAATTGACAATGCCAAAGATAGCGCCAATTTTGGTGGAACAGCATTGGCTATTTGGCGATAAGCCGAACTTTGACTTCCATAAAAGTTATAATCAAGTGGAAATGATTGGGCAGTTGCCAGTTCTCGAGCAGACATCCTTCGATGGTTTTTTGGGTGGTGCAATACAACAACACCGCCTCTGCCATCCCCCCGCCCAGTAACTGTAGGTGCTGGCTTAGTTGGGTCTATCCTTCTGTGCCCTATGTGGCCATTGAAAATAAGCTTGTACTTCGAGCAAGTGTGGTTTGGCAAGTTTGCCGCATTACCTGGTTCAGGTATTCCTTTCAAGGCTTCACCTATTGAAATCCAAGGCTTAAGATAATTCAAATTAGCTTTGCCTGGACTGCAATGTGTGGGGGCTGGAAAATCTATTTCCTTGTCCTCGGTTTTTCTTGTTCCAAGTATTATTACTCTTTCTCTTTTTTGGGGAACCCCATAGTCAGCAGCGTTTACTACTGTGTGTTTTACTTTGTATCCTGCCTTGCTAAAGTCATTTATCATTGCTTCGAATACCTTCCCTTGTTCTAGCGAAAGCAAGCCTTTTACATTTTCTGCAAGAAAATACTTTGGTTTTTTTGCTTTGAGTATTCTTAAAAACTGCAGATAAAGTGTGTTGCGCTTATCTTTTGCAGTTCGTTTTCTGTTTGCAACAGAGAATCCTTGGCAGGGAAATCCCCCTATAACAACATCACAGCTTGGAATTTCGCTGTTTTTGACTTTCTCAATAGGCTTTAGCACTATGTGGGCCCCTATATTTTGCTTGTATGTTTCTACTGCAACCTCAAAGTTGTCGTTTGCCCATACAATCTGGTGCCCTGCTTTCAGAAAGCCCCAGTCAAGACCGCCCGCACCAGAGAAAAGAGAAACTATGCGCATGCAGTCACTTTCCTTTCAAGTATTTTCAATTGCTCTCCAAGCCTTCTTGCAAAAAGAACTGGAACAGCATTTCCCACTTGCCTATAACAAGAATTCATGCTTCCATAAAACTCAAATTCCAACGGGAATGTTTGTACTGTTGCACTTTCCCTAATGCTCATTCTCCTGTGATTTTTTGGATGCTGTATTGCGCACACGCCGCCTTTTCCATTGCCTCGTGCTAAAATTGTTGGTGACGGTTTGCTTGGGTCTGTCTTGCGATGTCCTGTAAAATTCCTGTTTGTTACTTTGTATTTTGAAAAGACATTGTTTGGAAGGCTATTTTTTTCATTTTCAGGTTCCGAAATATCTCTTAGTGCTTCAGAGATAGTTATCCACGGTAGCAGCCCTTCTTTCTCTCCCTTTTTGCTGTGAGTTGGAATTGGAAACTGAAAATCTGCTTCCCAAGGGAGGTCTTTTCTTATCCCGGCTATTATAACACGATTTCGAGTTTGAGGCACACCATAGTCAGCCAAATTAAAAAGTTTGTGCTTGACTCTGTACCCTGCACTTGAAAAATCGTTTATTATTCTTTTTATTGCCTTGCCGCCATCAATGCTAAGAAGGCCTCTTACATTTTCAGCCAAGAAATATTTAGGCTGCTTTTGTTGGATTACTTTCAGAAAATAAAGATACAACTTGTTTCTTTTATCATCTTTTGACCGCTTAAGATTTGCTTGAGAGAATCCTTGGCAGGGAAATCCGCCTACTACTATGTCAGCATCAGGAATCAAGTTTAAATTTATTTCTGAAATGTCTGCATGAACAATATTAGGACTGATATTTTTCTTGTAGGACATGACACAGTCTTCATCTATGTCGTTTGCCCATACAATCTGGTGCCCTGCTTGGATTAATCCTAAATCCATGCCACCCGCCCCACTAAACAAAGATATTACTCTCATAATTGGCCCTATTAATACATTATTTTGGCTTTTAAATGCTTTTCGAGAGAGCAGCTTTCCGGTAATCACTTCTTCCACCATATCCAAACACCCTTGCCCGAGCCAAACATTTCGCCTTCGATGTCTTTTCCCTTCATTTCACGCAGTCGCAGCAGTATTTTTGTCCTAGTGGCGGTTTTATCTTTTATTCTTATTTTGTCAACTATTGTTTTTGTGTCAAGGGGCTTTTCAGAGTGGCTGATTATGCTTAAAATTTCTTTGGTTAATCTATCATCCATTGGAATCGGAATAATAAAGTCCGAAGTCCTACTTAAATATTTCGATGCGTTCATCGATATATTCATCGGTCAATAAGTATTATAAACACATCTGCACCTAATATTTATCGATGAATTCACCGATAAACATTAATGAGGGGATAATCTACGCAAAACACACTAGAATTAAGAATACAACACTTCCTTGCAAGTTTTGCGGTTCTGAGTCTGTAATTAAGCATGGCCGCCATTTTAATAGCCCCCGAACTTTTTTTCGCCACGTGTTTAGCTGCAAGGCTTGTGGAAAAAGGTTTAAGTCAGAAAGAATTCCTGTTGGGCAACAGCCTACATTTGAGTATGTTTCAAAGCCTGTTCCTTCGCAGAATTGGAGTGCTTATTCTCAAGCCCAGAAGAATGAAAAATTGTTGTTAATGCAAATGCTGCGAGAATTGCTTGATTACCTTGTAATTAAAGAACACAATAGGATTGGCAGACCTTCTGTTGACTTGAAAGACATGGCATTTTCCTTGATTCTTAAAACTTTTACTGGCTTGTCAAGCAGAAGATTGATTTCTGATTTGGAAATGGCAAAGCAACAAGGCTTCATTGAAAATGTTTACGATTTCACAGTGCTAATGGATTATTTGCGAGACAATAGAATGACACAAATTTTTGATGAATTATACAAGCTTGCTGCACTAAGCCTCAAGCAGCTGGAAGCAGATTTTGCAGTTGACAGCACTGGCTTCTCAACAAGCCAGTTTGGCAGATGGTTTGACCACAAATGGGGCAAAGAAATAGAAAAAAGAGAATGGGTCAAAGCGCACGTAATGGTTGGCACTCGCACAAACGCAATAACAAGCATTGAAATTACTCCTGGAATTTCAGGAGATTCTCCACAATTTGAAAAACTTGTAACAAGCACGGCAAAAGAATTCAATGTAAAAGAAGTTTCAGCAGACAAGGCTTATTCTTCAAAAAAGAACCTTGAAATTGTAGTAAACCTAAACGCAATGCCTTACATTCCATTCAAAGAAGGGATAACAGGAAAAGCAAGAGGAAGCATGCTCTGGAAAAAACTATTCCAATACTTCCAAAACAATCGACAAGAATTCTTAGAACACTATCACAAACGCTCAAACGTTGAATCAAGCTTCAACATGATAAAATCCAAATTCGGCTCCTGCCTAAGAACAAAATCCTTCCAAGCACAAAAAAACGAAATACTCGCAAGAGCAGTCTGCCACAATCTCTGCATAACAATCCAAGAATACTTCGAAAACAACATTGAAGAAAAATTACCTACAGAAACCATGGAAACAAAGCAAATAACAATTCAGGCTTAAATTACCTACAAGCCCGAAAAAGGCTGCAATGTCAAGTGGACTGAAGAAGGAAAAAAGCTTTGCAAAGAAATCTGCAAAGACTTTGAGCGCTGCTGCTAAGGCGGTGTTCTTTCCTATTTTGTAATTTCACAATCAGCGATATAAATAAATATGCCAGGCATCTTATTTTTACCATGGTAAAGGCTCCTCGCAGTTCAAAACCAGTACGACCCAGACGAAGAGTATCTGACAAATTTGAGCGTGCTCTTCGTGAAACAAGAGGTTTGAAGATTAGGACTTCAGAATTAGCCAATGTTATGCCTGGCTTGCAGGCTGTTGCTTTTGACCCTGAATCCGTTAGAAAAGAAATCAGAAGACAATTTCCATCGCTTGCAGAACCAGTTGTGCAAAGAATTATTGCAGTGACAAAAAATCCTCATTTTTCTCCGCGCGAACGAAATGCTGCCATGATCGGTGCATTTCACAGCGCGTTATATGCAGTGAAAACCCCAAGAGAAACAGAACACGTTCTTAAGCAAATTATTGATTTGGCTCAAACAGCACTTCGACAGCAGCGCGAATCTTTGTATGTAATCCGGCGTAAAGATTAATGCTTTTTTTAAAAGCTTATTTTTCTATTGCCTGACAAATTAAGCGGCCCATTTTCCTTTTGCCTGTGCCTTTGCAAGGCCAGGCCATTCCTTTTTAATGTAAAGCAAGGCAATCACTGCGCAAATAAAAACAATTACCTCCGCAATTAAAACCCCGTAAAGCTGGCCAGTGAAAACAGCCAGTGCATCCAAAACAGTGTGGAAAATAATTGCGATTATCAGCCATTTCTTTTTGCTAGTGACAACAGAAGCAAAAACCATGAGTGTAAAAGCAATCTGGATAGCAAAGGTCATTAGCCGTTCAAACATTCCAACAAAAGTGTCAAAAGGAGACAAATTAATCAGGGCTTCATTCTGCTTTGTAATTGCATCAACCTGTTCCTGCGTCAATTGGCCCCCATAAGCCGCATTAATGTCTGCAATATTTTGCCCTGTCAAGGGAGCCGCCACCATGTAAGAAAACATTGTCAAAAGAAGAATAATTCCAACAGCAATGCTTTCAATGCCTCCCCAGCCAGCTCCAAACAAAAAAGCATTTTCTTTTTTCAAATCAATTTTTTGGCGCTTGAAAAAATACTTGAAAACCAAAAACCTGCCAACTTCTTCAAACAAGCCAGCCATTAAGCCCAAAAAAATTGAAATTCCTGCAAGCAAAAATATTTTATCGGGGGCAATTGACTGAACCCATTGGGAAAAAGGGGTCTGAGCCAAAACAACAAAAGGGGTATGCAATATCTGCACAATAATGAAAAATAAAACTCCTAAACCAAACAGTTTCCAGGGAACCTTGAATCTCTTCACAAGCCAATAACCGATTATTAGCGGAACACAAATCTCAACTAACACAGCAATTGCAAAAGAAAGGATAACGAGGGGATTCATGGAATAAATTAAGAAGAGAAGGAAATTTAAAAAGAAGCAATTTTGTTTTTTAAGGTGATTTTTTGGTCTTGTCTGAAAGAGCAAAAGCCGAACTAAAGGAAGCAAGAAAAGACATTGCGGAAGGCAGGGTAAAAACCCTTGTGCGGATAAAAAAAGAACTGGATCTGTAACTTAGTGATAAAAATAGACCACAAGGAAGGCATCTACAAAAAATAAAACTGCCATTTTTTTGAAACATTAAAAATAAATTGCCATTCCCCTATTTCTCTCATATGGCTGGAAGGCTTCGTGCAAGGGCAGCAAAAACAATTGGCTGGGCAGCTTCAAAAACAGGGAGCAGGGCTGCAAGAAACAATCTTCTTGCCTTGCAGGCGCGCATTGGCCAGGGAAAACAAACACAACAAAGAACAAATGGCGCCAGGCCCAAAGAAACTGTTAACAGGCTTGTTGCCCGCTTAAAAATTGCCACTGAAAGCCAGGGTTTGGCTGAAAAGTCTCTTTATGGAATTGGCGGGTTCGGGCTTGGTTCAATTGCAGCGGGAAATATTACTGCCGGCACATTGATTGCCGGCTTGGGTTTAACAGGAAGATTTTCTTTTGCAAGGCTTGAAAAAAATTCCCAAAAAAAGCTTGTTGCAGCACTGCTTGGAAGGCCAAGGCTTGCAGAAGCTGTTTGCGGCAGAATGATTAATCCAAGGCTGGAAACACAATTGCAATGCCTTGGAAAAATTTTTTTGCCAAGAAAAGAACTTGTAAAACTAAGAAAAACAGTTTTGAACTCAAAAAACTTTGATTTTGGAAAATTCTGGTTTTCAGTAAAGCAATTGATTTCATTAGGAGCGCATTTTGAAACAAATCCAAGGCTGACAAGCACAGCAGTCAAAACCTGCTTAGAGGCATACAAAACAAGGCTTGAATTTCCATTGCAGCAAAAAACAAGAAAAGCAGTAATTCTTGCAATTGATTCAATTGAACTCATTGAAAACAAATTACTCCGCTTCAGGACACTAAAATCAATTATACAACAAGTATTTGCAGCTCCAATCCCGGAAGAAGCAAAAAAAGACACTGCCCTGCATTTAGGAAGAAGAATGCTGGCTTCCCAGGCAAAAACAATAATTGAATCAGACTCACTCGCAGACCTAGGATGGATAATAACAGCAACAAGGCAACCAGACGAAAACATAAAAATAGAATTCAAAAGGGCAAGGTAAGGAAAGCTTTTGTTTTTACTTTTTCTTTTTTTTAAAAATAGCATCCCATTTTTTCTGCGGGATATGCTGCATACTTACTTGTCTTCCAGTGGAAGAGCGCACTATTCTAATGTTTTTTAGGCCTAGTTTTGGGGCGTGTTCGCTTAATGCCTTTGTTGCAGCAGCTTCATTCATTCCCACCCATAATGGCGAGCCTTCTGTAGTTACCCGCTTTTGCATGGTTCCATGCTCCCATGAAACAGCCAGGCTTTCTTTTTTCACAGGCCTTCTTCTTCGTGGAGTCATAAAAACTATAATAACAAAACCAATTAAATATTTAAAACAAGCCGAAAAAACAGAATGGCCTCCGCTGAAAAGAAAGAAATAAACAGGGATTGGGATAAACTTTAATTATGGAAAACAAGCAAGAAGTTTATCTATTGCTGGGCATTGTTCTGGGGGCTCTATTTGGGGTGTTGGGGGGGATAATGACAACGTTGGCCGCACCCTATTTCAACTTTGTTTATGAACAGAATATACTGCTTCATTTGATCCTGTTTGTATCGGCAGTAATTGCTTTTTTTGTTATTTTAGTGGTATTAATCAAACTAGCTGATGCGCTGTATATCAAAGAAAAGCAAGGCAGTCCTGTAAAATCACCAAGCAAAAGTGAAAACAAACAGAGTTTGGCAGCGAAATTAACTATGGGCAAATCAAAATGGGATAGCAAGCTCACTAGAAAACAGACAATGGCATTTTTGGATAGGTTATCTACAATTTTGTTAGCAATTTCACTGGCGCTAATGCTTTTTGATACTCAAATTTTTATTCAAACTCCTACCAATATTGTTGCTCTTTGTTCTGCTATTCTTATGTTATTTGTTTTTATTGTTTCCGTAATCTTTAATTTGGCAATTATTAAGGGCATGACAAAATAAGCATTAATTTTATACCTAACTGTTTAGTGACATCGGATATGTCCCCACTTTGAATGCTTTATTTTAAGTGGGAACTCCATCTTTTTGTTAGAACCCAAAAGGAGGAGTTCCCATGAAATATACAAACGATTTTATTGATAAAA
>JAQTNI010000013.1 GCA_028713935.1 Candidatus Iainarchaeum sp. | reverse complement strand
CTGTGCCTTTTGTTTAAATTCGTGTGAGCGAAGCGAACCACAATTTGCAAAGCAAATTGCTCTTTTCCCAGGGCTTTTCTCTTTAGAGAAAAGGCCTAGCCGTAGCCCATTGGCGGAAGCCCTTCGTCCATTCCTCCGCCTAAGCCCATGTCCATTGGATAGGGAGAAGCCTCCTGTTTTTTGCCTACTCCGAAGATAATTGCGAGAATGATTAACCCAAATACTACGAATGGCCATAGTTCTTTCAGGTTGTCTGCCACTAAATAGATTACTGCTGCTGCAATTCCAAGCAGTACAATTGATTTTATGTCTCTTGTTGTAAGCGCAAGCACTGCTGCTATGCCGAGCGCTAGCCAGTTTTGCTGGAATTGTATTGCCATCATCATCATTACTATTGCAATCATGAATGTAAAAACGTCCATTTTTTCACTCTTTTCCCTTGAACACCTGCACTTTGTCAAACATGCTTGTTCCGAATGTTGCAACAAAGAAGATTATTACTGGTATCCATACCAGTTCGGGGTGCAGGAAAAAAACAAGGTAGGTTATTATCAGTGCAAACAAGACAGCTAGTTTTGCGCTTCCAAGCACTTTTTTTCCCCATGAAAAAATCCAGAGGAAATAGAAAAGTGTTAGCACTATTATGAGGTCTGCTTCAAGTGCGCTGATTGCAACTGGCAATAAAAGATTCATGTTTCATCATTCCTTCTTATATCAATTTATGCTTCCAGTGTTTTTAATTATTTTCGGTTTCAATTTCAGCCTTTCCTCAGGCCCATTCCAATGCCAAATATTACTATTGAGAAAACATTGAATGCCAGCAGGAAAAACAGCAGAACGTAAAGCGTTGCCGTTACATATGCGTATTTTATTACCAGGAAATAAATGAGGATTCCTGAAAGGAGAATAGTGAAAATATTGCTTCCAAGATAGCTTCTTACTGTTGAAAAAATAAGAAAAACAAGCACAAGCCGCATTATTATGTCTGCCAGTGGAAAGGCCACCATTACAAGGGCAGGCAATGTTATTATTGCAATAAGCGCAATTATGATTATTAAAATCAAATTTCCTTTTTCATCCAAAGCAATCACTTTTTTTTGTTAAAATTTTATAATTTTAATTTTTTTTTGCAATTTATATTGGGGGAGGCAGCCTCGTTTTTGGGGGGTGCATTCTTTCCCTGCCTTCTGCAAATTTGCCTGACCTTTCAGCAAGGTCTTTTCCCGAGCCAACCTGGCTTTCCATTCCAGCCCCTATTCCCGGGAATGCAAACACAAAGTCAATCAATACTCCGCCAATTCCAAACATTAAGAGTGTCATTAGGATATATGTGCTTTCAAAAAACCATGCAAACGGCGACATGAGCATCAGGTAAGCAAGCCCTGCAATTACAACTATTGCAATAGGCCCTTTTCCAAGATGCTGCCATACAAAGGAAATAATTGTCAGGAGCATGAAAATTTTCAATACAAAAATCATGTCGTTGCCGAATTCAAACAGGCTGAAAGCAACAAAATCAAGCATAATAGGTACCAGCTAAAAATAGGCTTTCCAAGTATAAAAGCCTTTTTTTTATAAAAAAAGCCTTGGGAAAAAAAGACTTGCTTCGCAAGTCTAGCCTTCGGCAAAAGTTTTATCAAAAATGCTTCGCAAAAGCCTTTTCGGAGCGCTCGGCTTTTTGCCTCGGCCAAGTCACCAGGTTATGTTCCGCCGAAATAAATGTCTTTTATTTTTTTGTTGTTTGCGATTTCTTTTCCGCCTTGCAGTGCAATTTTGCCTTCTTCCAGGACAAAGGTTTTTTTTGCAATTTTCATTGCCTGCCTTGCGTTCTGCTCAACAATTATTATTCCGATTCCTTCTTTGTTTATTTCCACTATTTTTTCAAAAACCTCTTTCATCATTTTTGGCGACAAGCCCAGAGATGGTTCGTCTAACAAAAGCAATTCTGAATTCTGCATTAATGCGCGTGCAATTGCAAGCATTTGCTGCTGCCCGCCTGAAAGGGAAAAGGCATAATGGTTTTGCTTTTCTTTCAGGAAAGGGAATTTTTTGAAAACACTCTGCAGGTTTCTTTCAACAAGCTCTTTGTCCCGCATTATGAATGCGCCCATTTCAAGGTTTTCTTTTACTGTCAGATCGGAAAAAATCTGCCTTCCCTGCGGAACAAAACTAATTCCCTCAAAAATCAGTTCGTGCGTTGGCAGCCTTGTAATGTCTTTTTCCTTGAAAAAAATTTTTCCTGAAAAAACATTGCACAAATTAAAAATGCTTTTCAGCAAAGTGCTTTTTCCTGAACCATTTGGGCCGATAATAGCAGCAATCTCCCCAGGGAATACTTTCAAATCAATGCCATGTAAAATTTCTGTGCCATTATAGCCCGCTTTTAATCCTTTGATTTCAAGCATTAAAAAACCTTAGTATATTAAAACAAGAAGGGATTAATAAAATTGCTGCCCTGTGAATCAGTCCAGTATTGTAGTTCCGTCTTTTATTTTCATTTCCTTCCAACTGTTAAAAATAGGGTCTCCGTTTTGCTTGAAAGTGAATGTTCCCGCAACTCCCTGATAATCTTTAATGTTTTCAAAGTATTTTTGCACGCAATCAACATCTTCACCACACTGCATTAAAGCGTTCTTTAACATATAAACTCCGTCATATGCTGCAGAAACATAATACAAATTATAAGGAACATCTGCCCCGTATTTTTCCTTATACTTTTGTTGGACTTCAAGCAAATTTGGTGCGCTTGGATCTGCAAAGAGAGTTATTGCAAAAGCCGTTTCGGGCAAGAGCTTCTCAGATTGTTCATACACTTGTTTGCTTACAAAAACAGTATTGCCAAACAAAGGAATATTTAGCAGGTCAAGTTCTTTCATTTGCTTTAACAAAAGCACTGCTTCATTTGGATCTTGGGGAGAAATCCAAATCGCATCAGGATTCTTCTCTTTTATTTTCAATAACCCGCTTTTGAAATCAATTTCCCCTGGATTATAAGAGAATTCTTCAACAATTGTTCCTTGAAAAGTTTTTTTGATGTCCTCACTGAAACTTTTGGAATAAGAAGCTTCTTCAGTAATCAAAGCAATATTTTTGTAGACATATTTATAGTAAGCTGTTTCGGAAGTTATTTTTGCCTGATCCAGAGTCGGCGGGCTTGTTCTGAAAGCATATTTGCTTCCCGAAACTGCATCATCAGTGCTTGTAACCCCTGCTAATAGGAATACTTTTGCTTTGTCAATAATTGGGACAATTGCAACTGTTTCCGGGGAACAATGGCCGCCAAAAATAAACTTTACTCCGTCAATATCAATCAATTTTTGTGCAGCAGAAACAGCACCCTCTGAACTGCATTTTCCGTCTTCTGCAATTAGTTCCAGGGTTTTTCCATTTATCCCGCCTTGAGAATTTATTTCCCCAACAGCAAGATTAATCATATTCAAAGAACCCTGCCCCCACAAAGCAGGGCCTCCGCTCAAGGGCCCTATAAAACCAATCTTAATCTTCTGGGAGTTTTCAGGTTGAGTGCATCCAAATAAAAAAATAATTAAAAAAATCAACAATGCAAAAATTGCAATTTTTAATTTCATAAAAACACTAGAAAAAGTTGGAACGAAGTTTTTTTATTCCATCCTCTCATTCAGGATTTAGCAGAATGCAGGTTTTTAATTGAAAGCATTTTTATCGCCTTGCACTTCAACAAGTTTTTTGTTCTGCACTGAAAAAAGCTTTGATGTGACAACAGCAACTCTTGAGTTGTTCATGTCAATAACGCCGCTTTTTCCCTCTATTTTAATTTTTTTGAGTTCTTCTTTGAGGCAATCTGCGTCATCCGGAATTTTTCCAAGTTCATGGCACTTTTTCATTCCTTCAATCAGTGTCTTTGCCAAATCATAACCAAAAATATAGTTCTGGTTTTCCAATCCATATCCTACTGTAAAATATTTTATTTTTGTGCCAGAAAGGGAATCTCCTATTTTGTCAGTTACTTCTTTAACTGTGCTATCGCTGTTTACAAAAATATTTTCAGGGTAGTATTCTGATTCAACAGCCTGTTTTACAAAATTTAGTATCTGGCTTGGATACCCAAGCAGTATCAGAGTATTAATTTTCTCTTCTTTGAGCTTTAATATTATTGTTCGGAAATCAGTTTCTTTTATGTCAAAAGAGTAAGGGGCAATCTCTGTGAGCTCTTTGGAAAATTTTTCGTAAAAAATGGCAGTTGTTGGATTATTAACGTACGCGATTCCAATTCTTTCATTCTTGTTTTTTATTGCGGCCAAAATTGTTTCAGCTTCTTGCGGTGCGTTCGCATACACTTTGAAAGCGAATTCATTTTCCTCTGCAAAGGAAGGTGTTACGGCATTATACATTAATATTATTTTGTCCTGTTTGGACAGGGGATTTAATGCGCCTATTATGCTGCTGAAAGCAGAAAAAACAATTCTCACATTTTGCATCTTAAAAGCCTGATAATCAGAAACCGCCTTTTTTACATCCCCTGTATTGTCCTCTGTTAATAACTCTATTTTTTTGCCAAAAATTTGCTCTGCATTAATTCCAGAAAAAGCATCTTTTACCCCATTGGCAACATCGTTCCCTATGTCCGCATTAGCTCCAGTTAAAGTTTCACTAACCCCTATTTTTATTGTTTCTTCCTGTGTTGGCTGGGCACAGCCTGCAATGAATATTGCAGCAATTATCCCAATAATGCAAATTCCCAAGGTAATTTTTGCTTTCATTTTTACCATTTGTTTTCCAATAGCCATTTGAATGTGGGAACTATTTTTATTTTTTTGTTTTTTATTTTTATTTCTTCTTCTTGTTCAAATGTCAGTATAATGCCTTGTTTTAGCTTGAATTTTTGCATTGCTTCAATTAACCCGTTAAGCTCTCTTTCCCTGTTTTCTTTGTTTAAAACATAGCAGACTTGCATGGCTTCTTTAATTTTGGTTCCATTTTTAACCAAAAAATCGCATTCTTTGTTTCCCGCATAATAAAATGTTTCCTCGCCCCTTCTTTTTAATTCTATAAAAACAAGGTTTTCCAGTAATCTGCCTTTGTTGGGAGAAAAATTTGCCCCGCTGATTTTGTGAAAGGCGGAATCTGCCAAAAAAATTTTTTTTGGGGCATTCAGCTGTTTCCTGACTGAAAAATCAAATTTTTGCATTTCAAAAAACAAAAAAGAATTTTCCAGATAAGACACGTATTCCTTTACTGTAATTGCGTTTGACAATCCAAGCGATTTTTTCAATGCATTATAGGTAAAAAGCAAAGAAACATTTGTTGCAAGAATATTCACAAGTTCTTTAACCAGTTTCTGCCTTCTTATTGAGTAGCGTGCAATAATGTCCCTGTACAAAATGTTTTCAAAGACAGTTTTCACATAGGTAGTGTCTTTGTATTTCAAATATTCCGGCAGGCCGCCTTCAAGGAGGTATTCGCTGAACAAGCTTGCAAGTTTCACTTTTTTTTCTGCCAAAAAAAACCAGTTTTTTTCAGGCACAATTTTTTTGAAAGCCAAAAACTCTGAAAATGAAAAAGGGTAAACTCCAAAAGCCTTGTATCTTCCAGTAAGCCTTGTGCCAAGCTCTTTGCTCAAAAGAGAAGCATTAGAACCAGTAATAATGACTTTTTTCCCCTGGTCTTGGAGCCTTCTTACAAATGTTTCAAACTTTTCAATGTTTTGTACTTCATCAAAAAAATATGTTTCCGGGTTTCCATAAATTTCAATCAAAACTTCGTTTAATTGTTCAAAATCCTGTGCTTTGAAATCAATAAACCGTTCATCCTCAAAATTTACATAGCAATACTTTTTTTTTGTCTCCATTAACTGCGTTAGCAAAGTGGATTTGCCGCAGCGCCTTATTCCTGTAAGAATTATTATGCGGTTGTCTTTGAAACTGCCTGAAATTTCATCCAAAAGCTCTCTTTTTATGGTTTTGTTCCCAAACAACCCATTCTTCTGCTGGGCCACAATCTGCCTTAAAAGCTCCTTATCCATAGTACTAATTAGTAATTAGTATAAATATTTAAACCTTATCACTGCCAATTAGCACCGGCTTATTCCATTTTGTTGATGTTCTTTTTTTATTCCCCCAGATACGCTTCCAAAACCCTTGTATTATCCTTTATTTTCTGCGGGGTGCCTTCTGCAATTACTTTTCCTTCGTCCATTACAACTACGTTATCCGCTACTCCAAGCGTAAAATTCATGTCGTGTTCAATTAAAAAAACTGTTTCTCCCTGTTTTTTGAGTTTCAAAAGCAGTTCTGCTATTTCTCTACGCAGTTTTGGGTTTACTCCTGCAACTGGCTCGTCAAGCATCAGCAATTTGTGCGGGTTAATCATTGCCCTTGCAAGTTCCACAAGCCTTTTTTGCCCATAACTTAGTTCTTTTGCCTGCTTGTTTTCAAATTTTTCCATTCCAATTGTTTTCAGAACCTCGCTTACTTTTTCTTCTTTTTGCTTTGCAACAGGATTCATTCCAAAAAAATTTTTCCAGAATTTTGTGTCTTCGTTGTCAAAAGCCAAAAGCAGATTCTCCCTTACAGTAATGTTTCCGAATAGCCTTGCCTGCTGGAACAGTCTTGAAATTCCTAAATTTGAAATTGTTTCTGGCTTTAATTTTGAAATCTGCTTTCCAGAAAAAACAATTTTTCCCGAATCAGGCTGCAAAACTCCACAAACTAAATTGAAAACAGTTGTTTTTCCAGAACCATTAGGGCCAATTAAAGCAGTAATTGTTCCTTCTTTCACCTGAAAACTGCAGTCGTCAACTGCTTTTACTCCGCCAAAGCGCTTGTGAAGGTTTTGAATTGAAAGCATGCAATTAATATTGCAAAAACAGGTTAAAAAGCATTTTCAGTCAACTCTGGTTGTTTTCATAAAGCACAAATTGCCCATTCTTTATTATTTTCAAGGCATAAGGAATATGCACGTCTCCGTTCTGGTCAAAACTTATTTTGCCGAGAACTCCTTCAAAGCTTGTTTTGTACAACTGCTCTTTTACGCACTGAGAATTCAAGTTCTTTGCTAAGTCGCATTCTTGGATTGCTTTTGAGGCAACGTACAGCAAATCATATGCTCTTGCAATATTAGTTTCAGGATGCCTTCCTATTCGGGCTTTGGCTTTTTCAGCAAATTCTTCCCCTTTTATGCCTGCAAGTGCTGCCTTCAAATAAATAATTCCTTCAGCAGCTTCCCCTGAATTTTTCAAGAAGTCATTGTTTTCAATTGGTTCAGCAGCGAATAAAGGCAAATTAATCCCGAATTCTTTTATTTGCTTAACTATTATTTCTGCGTCAGGCCCGTAAGAAATAAAATAAATTGCCTGCGCTTTTGATTCTTTTATCCTGCTTAATTCTGTCTTGAAATCCCTTTGTTCCTGGGAATAAGCCTGGAAAATTTCGATTTTTCCGTTTCCCAGCAAAAATCTTTTTTCAAAGGCAGGAAACAAGCCTTCTCCGTAATCATTGTTGATTTTCAAAACAGCAATTGAATCAATGCTTTTTGAAAGCAAAAAAACAGCCATTTCTTCGCCTTCAATTGCATTGCTGTTAGTAATCCTGAAAGTGAAATCATTCGCGCTTGAAAATTGGGCGGCAGAGCAGTCAGTTGCAAACAAAACAGTTTTGTCAGAATTTGCAACAGGGCTCAAAGCCATTCCAATATTGCTCAAGCCAGAAATAATCAATGGCACGCCCGAATCAAGCCTTATGTTTCTCCATGCTGCAATGGCCTGCTTTGCATCAGCTTGGGAATCCTCATAAACAATCTCCAGTTTTTTGCCATTAATCCCGTTGTTTGCATTAATTTCCTGCAAAGCCATTTCCAAGCCTGTTTTTTCAAGTTCTCCATAACGCGCATTCTTTCCGGTTAGAGGCAAAATTGCCCCAATTTTTATCGCATTTTCATTTGAAGGCAAACTGAAAAAACCAGTAATGCCAAAGCCAATAACACCCACAATTGCAATAATGATTATGGCTGCTGCTATTGCTGAAAACCTTGAATCCATAAGCGCCCCCTAAATAACTTCTTTCAAAGGGCGCTAAATATTTTTGTTGTGAGTTTCCTTACAACAGTTAAATATAATTAAAAATACTCGCATCCAAGCCTTTCTTTATGGATTCCCGTGCCCTTGAAAAATTTGGCTTGAATGCAAACGAGAGCAGGATTTATTTGGCTTTGCTTCGCTTGGGTTCTGCGCAGGCCGGAAAAATCAGCAAGCAGACACAGGTTAACAGGACAAGCACTTATGATGCGCTTGAAAGGCTTATTGCAAAAGGCCTTGTGGCTTTTTCCATTGAAGCAAACAGAAAGCTTTTTTTTCCTGCAGCGCCGAGCAGGTTTTTGGAATTGCTGAAGGAACAGGAAAAAATTGCTTCAGACCTTTTGCCCGAACTCAACAAAATGTTTTTTGCAAGCAAGGAGAAAGAAGAATCAAACATTTACAAGGGAAAAAAAGGAATCAAATCCATTTTGCAGGATATCCTGAATTACAATTCCTATGTTGCATTTGGCTCCGGGGGCAGGTTTTTTGAAATAATGGGGCACGATTTTTCTGCTTTCCAGAAAAGAAAAATTGAGAAAAAAATCAGGTCAAGGATTGTTGTAAACATTTCTTCAAAAACAACCCAGGGCATCAAAGAGGCTTATGCAAGCTTTCGCTTTATCCCTGACGAATATTCTTCAGGGCCGGTTACTACCTTTGTTTTCGGTGAAAAGGTTGCAATTGTAATCTGGGCAGAAACCCCTTTTGCAACAGTTATTTCAAGCAAAGAAGTTGCAGAAAACTTCAAGCACCACTTTGAACTGTTATGGAAAATGGCAAAAAAATAATTATTCTTTGTAAGTTACAAATTCTCCATTTTTTATTGTTAAAATGTCAAAGTGTTTGCTTGTTACTTCCCCAAAGCTATCGAATTCTGTCAGCCCTGTTGCTCCGTTGAATTCTACCCCGTAAAATTTTTGTTTCAGGATTTCCGGATCAAAGCTTTTTGCGAGTTCAATTCCTGTTTTCAAAACATAAAGGCTGTCATAGCCGTATTCCGCATAAGGCCCCAGGTCCTTTCCGAACCTTTTTTTGTATGCCTCCTTGAATTCCAGAAATTCGCTTGAATTTTTTTCCGCAAACCCTGTAAAAATTATTCCTTCAGCGAGGGGCCCTAAATCTTGTATGAGCGCACTGTCTTTGAAAGTGTCTGATGCAAAAATTTGCCCTTTGATTCCAAGTTCATTCATTTGCTTTAAAATTAGCCCGTATGATTGGGGGTAACCAATGATGATAATTGAATCAAATTTTGAATCTTTGATTTTTGTTAACTGTGCCCTGAAATCAGAGTCAGTCTGGCTGAATCCCTGGCTTAAAGAAATTTTTCCGCCAAGTTTTCCGAATTCTTCTTTGAAAATTTTTTCAATTCCCTGGCCATAAGAGCTTTCTACAAACAAAATTGTTGCATTTGCCAAGCCTTTTTTGTAAACCGCCTGTGCAAGGTCTTTCCCTTGGAAGGAATCGCTTGGCGCAATTCTGAATATGTAATCGCCGGCATATTTGATGTCCGGGTTAGTTGCAATTGCCACAAGGTAAAAAACTTTGGCTTTTTCTGCTATCGGCGCTGCCGCAAGAGTGGGACCTGAACAATCTGCAGCAATAATTATTTTCATTCCTTTCAAATTAATCAGGCTGTTTACTGCATTCACTCCTGCCTTTGTATCGCAGGCAGAATCCTCAATAACAAATTCAACCTGTTTTCCAATAATTCCCCCGTTAGAATTAATTTCCTCTCTGGCAAGTTCAAGGGCAGTTCCCATACTTTCCCCATACAGAGCAGCATCTCCCGTAAGCGGCATAATCACGCCAATCTGAACTGGTGCTTGTTTAGCATCCTGCAAATTGAAAAAACCGTTAAATCCAAGCGCAATTATAATCAGGGCGACTGCAACAACTGCCATAATGCCAAAAACCGCTAGATTTTTCATAGTTTTTTCTCCCCGAACAATACACAAGCCTCTGCTTTTGGCATTAATAAGATTTTTTAAATATTTTTTCTATAAAAAATAGATTTTTAACTATTTTTATAGTTTTTATGCATATGAAAGAGGTTTTTCCTAACATTGATAAGGTTGATTTGAAAATTATTAAGGCCTTGGAGCAGAATTCAAGAATGCCTAGCAAGGCAATTGCAAAACTGGCTTCTGTGAACGAGCACGTTGTTGCTTACAGGATTGAGCGCTTGGTCAATTCCGGGCTTATTAACAAGATTTATTGCATTATCAGCAGAGGCGCTTTGTTTCCTGTTGGCTACAGGGTTTTTTTGCGTTTCCAGAATCTTTCAGCTGAAAAGGAAAAAGCAATTGTAAAAAGGGCTGTTGACTGTGGCTTTGTAAATTGGGTTGCCTTGTGCA
Organism: Candidatus Iainarchaeum sp.; assembly: GCA_028713935.1. Taxonomy (GTDB): domain Archaea; phylum Iainarchaeota; class Iainarchaeia; order Iainarchaeales; genus JAGVNX01. The sequence continues at coordinate 18,998 of JAQTNI010000013.1, read as the reverse complement.
GAGGCCATTGGGACATGGTTATTTCCCTGTTTGTCAATAACCCGAAACATTTTATGCAGCTTTTTTCTGAAATGATTGCTGGTTTTGAAGATTTTATTCAGGAAAAAGAAATTGTTTCTTATTACGAAGTTTTCAATTTTAATCGGGCTTATCTTTATGGCGGCAACCCCATAGAAATGCAGGAATATGATGGCGAATTCAGGCAAAAGCAAATTGATGAATTGGACAAAAAAATTTTGAACCAATTGTCTGCAAACAGCAGGCTTTCTTTCATTGAAATGGCACAAAAATTCAATGCAAGCCCAGATACAATCAGGAACAGGATAAAGCAGCTTGAAAAACAAAAAATACTTTTAGGCCACGGTGTTCTTCTTAATCTTGAAAAAATTGGTTATTCAACATACCTTGTTCTGCTTAATTTCAAAAACCTTTCAAAAACAAGGGAAAAAGCACTGCGCAGTTTTACAATGCAGCATCCAAACGTAATATGGTGGCTCTCTTCAATCGGCGCATACGATTTAAGCCTTGAACTGGAAGCATCTGAAAAAAAATTAGATGAATTCATTGTTATTTTAAGGGAAAAATTCTGGGACATAATAAAAAACATTGAAATACTAACATTAAGAGAATCGCTCAAATACACTTACGTTGCCACTGACTGAACTCATTTTTCATACTTGACAAATTCTCCATTGTGCATGATTTCTATTGTAAGGGGTTTTATTACGTCTCCATTTGAATCAAAAGTTGTGTTGCCTCCAATGCCGTTGTAATCTTTTACACTGTACAAATAGTCTCTTATGCACGCAGGCTCATCACTATTGCAGAAAATAATTGCATTAAACAGAATTCTTATTCCATCATAAGAGTTCGCAGCCACAAAATCAGGTTCTGAACCATATTGAGAAAAGTATTTTTTTGAGAATTCTTCTGCTTTGGGATTTGTTTTATCCAGAGTAGGGTAAGTAATCAAAGTATTTTCGGCTGCCTCTCCGGCATTTTTGATAAAACCAGGGCCTTCTATTGAAATAGAACTTGCAATTTGCCCCGAAAAACCCATTTCCCCTAATTGCTTTACAAAAAACCCTCCGTCTTTATCCGCTGCAGGCGAAAGGTAGATAGATTCTGGGTTTTTTTCCATAATTTGGGAAATAATTGTCCTGAAATCAGTTTCCTTTTCATTGTAAGCTGAATTGAAAACTATTTTTCCTCCAAGTTCTTCGAAGCGCTTGGAAAAAAACTTTGCATAGGAAATACTGTTTTCCGATTCTGCCCGTACAATTGCAATGTTTCTGAAGCCTTTTTGAAAAAGAAATTCTGCCATTTGTTTTCCATGCAATGAAGCTGTTTCCCTGTTCCTGAAAACAAAATCACCGGCAGAAGAAATAGCATCAGAACCCGCCATTGGGGTGAACAAGATAATCTTTTTTTCTTCGGTCAAAGGTGCAATTGCCATTACTTCATTCGACCTTACAACACCAAAAAGGATGTTTACTTTGTCTATTTCAATAAGCTTTTTTGCAGAGTCAACTGCCTTTGCGGTTTCGCTCTGGGTGTCCTCGTAAACTGGAATAAGCTCAAAAGTGGCCTGTTCCGAATTGATTTCCTTGATTGCAATTTCCATGCTGTTTCTGACCCTTTCTCCAAAAGAAGCTGTCGCCCCCGTAAGAGACAAAGGCGCTCCAATCATAATGGGCTCTGATTTTGGCTGGTTTGGATTAGTGCAGCCTGCAAGCAAAATTGTTGCCGCAATTGCAAAAATTACGACCTCCAAAAAAATCTTATTCTTCATAAACAACAAATTTTCCATTTTTGATTGTTTTTATAATAAAGTTTTTTGTTACGTCTCCGTTTTTGTCGAAAGAAATTGTTCCGGATGCCCCGTCAAAATTTTGTGTGTCATAGAGGCATTGTTTGGCTTTTTCTGTTTCAGTGCCAACTTTTTCAAAACAATTGCTTAGAATGTACAAAGTGTCATAGCAGATGGCGCTGCCAGCTTCGTTTTCCTCTCCAAATTTTGCCAAATATTTTTGTCTGTATGTTTTTGCTATTTCTCTGGTATCATTTGGATTGTAAGGATAAGGAAAAATAAGGCCTTCTGCAGCATCGCCAGCTGCTTTCAATAATTCGCTTCCTTCAATCGGGGAAGTGGCATAAAAATTGGCTTCAATCCCAAGTTCTTTGGCTTGCTTTAATATTAATCCTGTTTGTTTTGGCACTGAAACAATCAGGATGTCTGTTGGATTTGCAGCTTTTATTTTTGTCAGTTCTGTTTTCATGTCTGTTTGTTCTGCGCCAGCTTTTTCGATTGAACCGATTTTGCAGCCCAGTTTTTCGAATGCTGGCTGAAAAGCAGCAATGTATGATGTCAAATAGGCAGTGTTAATTCCAATAATTTGAACCTCTTTTGTTCTCTTGGAAAGGAATTCTGCAAAAAAAGCGCTTTCTTGTTTTGTGTTAATTTGCGTTCTAAAAATATGGTCTCCTGCAGTAGTAATTTCATCGGATTGCGCCCAGGGAGTAATCATAATGACTTTGTTTTTTTCTGCAATTGGTGCCATTGCAAGAGTAGGGCTTGAGCCCCATTCTCCAATAACAAATTTTATTCCATCTATTGCGACTAATTTTTGCATTGCGCTTGCAGCAATTTCTGGCTTGTACTCGCTGTCTTCAAAAACCAAGTCAATTGCAAATTTTCTTTGGGAATCACTATTGATTTCATCCAAGGCCATGTTCAATCCTTTGGTTGCATATGCCCCGCCATCAGCTCTGACACCGCTTAAAGGCAAAACAGCCCCCACTTTAACAACTGGGTTTTGGCTTGTAGATTGCTGGGCACAACCCAGAAGAAAAAGCAAAGCAAAAAGCGTAATGCAAATTATAATGCTTGTTTTTGTTTTAGCCTGCATTTGTTTTCAATTAAGTTATTGCTCTTTTTGTTTTAAAATAGTTTGTTTTCTTCTTTTCGGCAATTGCCTTACTGAAAGCGTTTTTTATAATGCTTTTGTTTTGCAGATTTTTTATGGTTATGGAACACTTTAAAAAGAAAGAGTGGCTGAGTTCGAAGGATTATGTTTTGGTCACGATTGACTTTGATGCCGAAACAAAAAAAGTTATTTGCTTTTGCGTAGCGCAAATTTGCCTCTTGGGCGGGAAAGAACACGAAGTCATCAAGTTTGATAGTGCGCATGGTGTTGTGCATGCCCATCGCTATTATCAAAGGGCAAAGCATGCGGGGGAAAACCTTAACAGTGAAATTTCTTCTGAAACAGCCAAGGAATTTAAAAGAGAGATTATAACTAATTGGCAAAAGTACAAGCAATGGTTTCTTTCAAAAAGACAAAACATAAGCATATAACATTTATGTTATACAACTTTATTGTGGTTTTTATGGCTAAAAAAGAAAATATTTTAACTATTGTGATTGGCAGAAAAATGGATAGGGATCTGGACGAGCTGTTCTCTGGAAAACCGCTTGACCAGATAAAACAATCTAAAAATATGCTTTATTTGGACAATTATGCGCAACTGGCTGAACTTTTATCCCCCGCAAGAATTAATGTCCTGCGCTATTTGATTGGAAACCAGGACGAGAAAAACCCAAAGTCTGTTTCCCAGACAGCAAAAAGCCTCGGAAGGCATCAGGAAGCAGTCAGCAGGGATATTGCACACTTGAAAAAACTCGGCTTGGTTGAAACAAAAAAATCAAAACAAGCAACAATAGCACTGCCAAAATACGCGGAAATTCAAATTAAAATAAAGTGATTATTCCAATTCCACTTTTCCAAACAATCCTTTCGGCTTGAACAGCAAAATCAGCAATAGCAATAATGCATAAATTATCTGCCTTGCTGGGCCAACAATGCTTGAAGGAAAACCGATAAATCTTAATGGCTCAGGGAGCAGAACAATGATAATTGTTGCAATTATTGTTCCCCTGAAAGAAGCAAGCCCGCCAATAATTACTATTGCAAGCACTGGGATTATTTGAAGAATAGTGAAAGAGCTTGGGTCAATAAAAGTAATGTAGCTTGCATACAAACTGCCTGCGATTCCAGCAAAAAAAGCACTTATGCCTAATGCAAAGGCTTTCATTTTGAAAGAATTTTTTCCCAAAACTCTTGTAGCCAATTCGTCGTCCCTTGTTGCTTCAAGCACTTTTCCAAACTGTGAAGAAGTGATTCTCTTTAATGCCAAAAAAGTAATCAAAGCAATTGCAAGAGCAAGAATCAAAAAAGCAAGATTGTCTGAAAAAACAAATCCAAAAATTTCGGACCTTGGAATTCCAGGCAGGCCTAAAGGGCCTCTTGTTAAATCAGTCCAATTGAGTGCAATTGCATAAACAACAAAGCTGAAGCCCATTGTTGCCAAGGCCAAATAATCTCCCTTAAGTTTGTTTGTTGGCAAGGCGATTATAAAGCCTGAGAGCATTGCAAAAAAACCTGCTGCAAGCAGGCAAACCCAAAATGGAAAACCAGCAAGCGCCAATAGTGCTGAAGCATATGCCCCTACAGCATAAAATGCAATGTGCCCCAAATTCAGCAATCCTGAAAAACCAACTGCAATCTGCAAAGAAATCGCAAGAATAAGGTAAATGCAAATCAAAATTGCCAAATGAATTAAATAAGCTTCAATCATTTCTGTGGCCTTCTTCATTCAATTTTTTTGGTTACCCATACAAATTTTCCGTTTTCAATTTTTTTTATGCCGAATGGACGGGTAATGCTGCCATTTTTTTCAAATTTCATATTTCCTGATATTCCTATGTAGTCTCTCCCTTCAAAAAATCCTTTTATGCATTCCGTGTCGAGAGATTGGCACACAGCCATGGCTTTATCAACAAGCATCATTCCGTCATATACAAAAAAAGATGTTGCTGATGGTACCTTGTCTTTGCCGAATTTTTCAGAATATCTTCTTTCAAATTCCTTTTTTTGTGGAGAATTTTCTGCGCTGTTTACGGGGTAAGTGTAAAGCATTCCTTCAAGTGCTTCTCCCCCAGTTTCTATTACTGATTGCGCTTCAGTTCCATAGTAACCATAAACTTGTGTGCTGTATCCGAGTTCTCTTAGCTGTTTAACAAATAGTCCAATTTGCTTTTCTCCCTGATGAATAAAAATTACTTCTGGATTGGTATTCATTACTTTTAAAATAATTGTCTTAAAGTCAGTTGTATCCAGCGCAGAACCTTCTATTGAAGTAACTTCTATATTGTAGTCTTTGAGAAATATTGGAAATGTTTTGCTGTGTTCTACTCCAAAGGGATTTGTTCCGTAAACTATTGCAACTCTTTTAACTTTCTGGGAGTCCAAATAACTGGCTAAATACCTTCCTTCTGTAGAGATTTGTGAAGCCAAGTTGATTATGTTTTTGTGTTTTTCAAAAACTTCATTGTCGAGAAGGCCGGTAGAAAAAAGCAAAATATTATTTTGCTCTGCAATCGGAGCTATTGCTTTTAAACTTTCAATGCAACCGGGCCCAATAATCAAATTAATTTCGCCTGTGCCAAGAAACTTATTGATAATAGTAACGCCTTGTTTTGGGTCGCAAGCATCGTCCTGATAATCAACATTAAACTTGTGGTTTGTATCTTCAAGGGCCAATTGCATGCCTTCCTGAATGCTTCTGCCCCAATCAGCAAAAGAACCCGTAAGAGGCGCCATAAAACCAATCTTAATCTTTGTTTCTTTTGGTTGCTCTGTACAACCAGCAAACAACAAAGCCAATGCAATTATTACAATTATCAAAAAATTTTTTGTTCTCATTCAGTTTCCCTCGTATGGAACAAATTTGCCATTTTTTACTATTTTGAAGTTTGTTGGTTTGTCTGATGAGCCGTTTGCGTTGATTGTGATGTTTCCGCTTGCTCCTGCATAGTTTTTTGTTTTGTGAAATTCTTCGGCCATGCAATCTGATGAGCCATTGCATTTTTCAAAAGCAATTACTTGCAGTTTGAGGGAATCGTATGCAGTTGCTGCTAAAATGTCTGGTTCTGCTCCAAATGCTTTTGAATATTTTTCTTTGAAATCCAGTATTTCTTTTGTTTTTATTTTTGGTTCTGAAGAGGAAATAATAAATCCTTCTGCTGCTTCAGCAGCTGTTGCCAGGACATTCGGGTCTTCTGCTTCTGAATGGCTCATGATTTTTGCTTCAATTCCCAGTTCTTTTGCTTGCTTCAAAAATAAGCCCAAAGAATTTGACAATTGTATAATAAAAATTACGTCTGGTTTTTGTTCTTTTATTTTTGTTAATTCTGTTCTAAAATCAACTGCGTTCAATTCAACCATTTGTGTTGAAAGCACAGTTCCATTTCCTGCAATGAAAGTCTCTGTCAAATGCTTGTTAAAATCCTGCCCTAAAGGCGTGTTGTAAAAAACAGTGACTGCTGTTTTTGCATTCAATTTTTGCAATGCAAAATTTGCCATTCCCGCTGCATCTGATTTGATTGACTTGTTTGTTGAGAAAACATAAGGGTGATTTAATACGCTGTCCGGATTTGCAGCTGTGTTGAACACAATCATTTTTTTTTCTTCAGTAATGGGGATTATTGGAACAAGGCCTACAAGGCAGAAAGAGCCTCCAATAAGATTTATTTTGTCAACTTCAATCATTTTTTGTATAGCAGTAACTGCATCTTTCGGCTGGCAGGCATCTTCAAAAACAAGTTCAATCTGCTTATTTGGGTTTTCAACCAAAAGGTCTTGTTTTGCAAGTTCCATTCCGTTCTTTATTCTATTGCCCAAAACAGAATAGTTTCCAGTCAAAGGAACCAAAGCACCAATTTTGATTTCTTTCCCGTTTTCAGGTTGTTGTTGGGTGCAGCCTGCAAAGAAAATTATTGCAATTGTTGCTGCAATTGTAATTCCCAAAATTAGTTTGTTGTTCATTTTTGCACCTCTCTTTTTATTCCCAGTATTCCTGTTGGCCTGAATAATAAGAAAACCAATAAGATTACAAACGCTATTGCGTCTTTGTATCCGGAGGGGAGAAACCATATTCCAAAGTTTTCTGCAAAGCCAAGCAAAAAGCTTCCCAAGATTGCGCCTGGCACGCTTCCAATCCCGCCGATTACTGCCCCTGTAAATCCTTTGATGATTAAATTTGTTCCCATTGTGGGTTCAAGGTTTTGTTCCAAAGCAACAAATATTCCCGCAATGCCAGCAATTGCCGAGCCTATTAAAAAGGACCAGTTAAAAATTTTTTTTGAATTAATGCCCAGGGTTTCTGCAATTGTCTTGTTGTCTGAAACTGCCCTCATTGCTTTTCCGATTTTGGTTTTTTTCATGAAAAACCAGAGTACTGCAAGCAGAACAAAAGAGCTTATTACAATAAAGATTTGCAGTGGAGTAATTATTGCTCCTGCAATTTCAATTCCTTTTGAAATTTTTATGAATCCGATTGTTTTTACATCTGCTCCGAAAAAGAGAAGAATAATTGATTCAAAGAGAATCAGTAATCCAAAACTTGCTATTAATAAAATCACATTGCTTGCTTTTTTGTCAACAAATTTTTCATAAACAAGTATGTTGCAGAGCAGGCCGAAAAATGCCCCGAAAGTAATTGCAAGCGGAACTGCAATCCAGAAGTTTATTTCGAGCATTGAAAAAAGAAAGTACAAGAAGTATGCGCTTGCTGCAACTGTTGCTCCATGCGCAAAGTGCACGAATTTTGTAGTGGAATAAATCAGTGAGAAGCCTGCTGCAACAAGCGCATATATTGCACCGGCAATCAGACCGTTGACAAAAAGCTGTGTGAAAACCATTGCAAAAACCAAAAATTAATTAATTTGTGATTTTTCTTATTGCCTCAAGAAAGCCTCGTGCCATTTGTATTGCGGATTCTGCATCAACTTCTTGTATTTCAGCGCTTTTTTCTATGCCGTACATCAAATCATGCCTTTGCAGCCGCAATGAATTAAGTTCGCTGAGGAATTTTCTTTCAATTTTCGAGGCATACTTTTCATTCAGATAAACATAAACCGCAAAATGGCTTCTTTCTTTATAGCCATCCTTGAACAAGAGGGCCCTTGCAGAGTGAAACATTGAAGCATAAGCGCTTGTAATGGCATTTTCAAAAATCCCGTGTTCAAATTCTTTTTCTGCAAGTTCAAGCTTGTGCTCTGCCATTTCAATTGAAGCTTTTGCTTTTTGCAAATCCGGCTTTGCCTTGGCAAGCAGACCCTCATTCAGGCAATCTTCAATGTTCATAAAACCACTGGTCTGTTAGCCCCATGCAAAACAACAGAATCATAAATTACGTTTTCATAAAAAACCCTGTCTTGGAGGGCTTTTTTTTTCCATTCATTCAAAGAGAGCAAAGAAATATTTATTTCTTTTCTTGTTTTGTTCAGAAAGCCAAAATCCATTTTAGATGTTTTATGTGCAATAACTAGCAGGTCCAAATCGCTTTTTTCATCATTTGTCCCTTTTGCAAAACTGCCGTACAAAAGAATTGTTTGGATGCTTGGAATTTTTTCGAGCAGGCCATCCACAAGTTTGGAATCTGCAATAAAGTCAAGGTTGAAAAGCACTTTCCACTGGCGGCACAGCGGATTTTCTAAATCTGCTCGGTACTGGTGGGTTTTGCCAATAATTTTTAGTGTTACGATTCCTTTTTTTTCCATGAAGCCGAGAGCTTCTCTTGCAGAGCCTGGGCTTATTTTGATGCTTGCAGCCAGGCCCCGTATTGAAAAGCTTTTGCCTGGGCAAGAGATGACATGCTGAATTGCTTTTACAATTGTATACTGTTCCAACATAATAAATACAAAAACAAATGTTTATTTAAATAGGACCATAAAATTTGAATTATAATATAAAATACATTTGTTTATTATATTGAACGGGCATTTTGGTTGCTTATTGTGCCGGAATGCATTCTTTTTCAAATGCTTTTTTCTTGTCTGCAAGCGCATCAAGGACTGGTTTTGGGTTCCAGAAGAACTGGCTGCTTACCCTGTTGCTTGAGCCTACTACGCATACTTTGCTTTCTTTTACAAGTTTTAAGATGTCTTCAACAGAGGTTATTCCTGATACTCCGTAACTGTTGAATGTCTGCCCTGGAACTCCGTTCAGGCCTATTTGTGTGCCGCTGCTGTCTGTTCCTATTAACTGCATTGAATCCGAATAAGTTTTGCGTTTCATTATGCTGTTGCTTCCCTGGGGAGTGAAAATTATTCCCCAGAGGTAAACATTGCCTTTTCTGGAAGGCGAGCACCATTCGACTCCGTAATCAGTAATTTCAGTGCCTGTTGCGCATTTTATGTTTCCTGGAATTCCGCCGTGCAAATCCCAGTTGTTCTGCCATGCATCTGTCATTGCTGCATCTTTGAAGTCTTTGCAGTTCACTCCTATGCCGTTCCAAGGCATCATTCTTGAAAGAGTGCTTTGGGGGGAGTTATCAATTTCAACCGAATAAAATCCATAGGCATTTTCTCCTGTGGAATAGGAAACATTCATTATTACTGGGGTTGCATAACTTGGGCTCAGGTTGATTTTTGTGCTTTCGTCTGTTGCCTTTATGTCCATTATTATTCCTCTCTTGTCTGCATTCAGTGTCTTGAAGGTTTTTGTTTCTTCTCCTGTAACCCATGCCCCTGAAACAGGTGTGCTTGAGGGAATTGCTGTTGTGGTGACAAGCTGCACGTCTGAATTGTTTATTTTTATTTCAGAGCCGCTTTTGTAATTAACTCCATAGCCCTGCCGTCCGTTTTCAGAATCCAGGCCTATTTTTCCGTCAAATGGCAGGTAATAAAATGCATTGTCAGGCCTTGGAGTGTCAAGCTGTGTAAGCTCTATTTTTACTGTTGCGCCAAGTCCCTCTTCATCAAAAAAATTCCAATTGGAATTGTTGAATTCTATGTCAAGGACTGCATTGTATTTTCCTGCAGGGACTGGCGAGTTTTCTGAACTGCCATAATCAAATTTGAAATTGTCTTTGCTGCTGAAGAATTCTCCCCAGCCCTGTTTTTTTGTGTATGTTTCTGGGCAGTCAAAAAAGGACTTGTGCATGCAGTATTCGTGGAAGTCTTTTCTGAAATCTTCGGGATAAGAGTCTTTTATTAGGTAGGCATTGAAATTCAGCGCATTGAGGACTTCTTCTTTTTGCGCCTGTGTCCAGGCAGCATGCCCATTGAATTCCGATGCTTCCAAAAAGTCCTTGAGCCGTTTTGTGCTGTAAGGAGTGCATTTTCCGACTCCTGAAGAAGTCATGTTGAGTTTTGCCTTTATTGAATCATTTGTTGCATCGGAATTTTCGCAGCCTGCGCAGGATTGCATTTCAATTGAGGCTTCTGCATCATAATTTCCCGCTGGCAGGCCAGTGAATGTTGCTGAAACAATTTCCCTGCTTAGAACTGAAAAGGCAATTTTTTTTGAAGCCTTGGGGCCATTCGAGTCTTTTATTGTAATTGTAATGTTTCCGCTTGCCTCTTCCTGGTTATTGCTTTCTATTGTCACAACAATGTTCGCATCTGTTCCCGCAGACTGTGCCTGCATTTTTGTAATCGCAAAGTCTTTTCCCAATTCTGACAATGCCTGTTCTGAAACAGCTGCGGCTGTTTCGCTTGTTGGGCAGTCAAATGGCCTGAATTGTTCAACAAAGTTTTTTACTTTTTCAAGCTTTTTCAGTATTTCAATGCTGAATTGCGTTGCATCGCAATAAACATAGTTTGGGTTTTCCGCATCACAAGAATTTTCATTTATGCTTGCCCAGTCCCATTGCAGCAATACTTTTGGAACAGCGTCTTTGCCTGTAACTCCTGACATTGCCCCAAGCTGGCAGTTTGGAACAGGGCCTGCTTCTATTGGAGTAAGTGTTGGCTTGAAAGAATTGAATTGTACCCTGAAATTTTCAACATAGGGAGTGCGGCTTTTCACTTTTATTGTGGTTGGCTTTGTTTCTTCCTTATAATCATACTGTGTTTCATACTCGACTCTTTCTCCTCTTACCTGCAATACCCTGAAAATTGGCTTTGAAGGGTCTGACTGCACTACCCCTGCTTCGTTGATAAAGGCAATTTTTCTTTTTTCAATATTCAGTGCAGGATTGTCTTCTCTCTGGTCTGTGCTCTTGTCCCCGACTTCTTTTACAACAATGTCAGAGCTTTCTTCCTGGGAATACTTGCCTTTTTCTATTTTTGCTCCAGGCAATAATAATTTTGAATTGCTGTAAACAAGGTCTTTCTGCACAGATTCGTATGAAAATTGCCCTTCGCCCTGCTTTGAATAAGCCATTTGTGTTCCCATCATATAACCCTGGATTGCGCTTGCCAAAAAGTTTGGTTCTCCGCCTCCCATCTGGCTCATTCCAAGCAGCAATGGCAAAGACGCGTTATCCATAAGGCCATTGCTTGAACTATCTTTGCTGGTTTTGCTTGGCGGCTCAATAATTGTGCTTGGCTTGTCAGCTGGCCTTCCTGCATAAGTCCCGCCTGTTCCAGAGCTGCCAGTGTTTCCTCCAGTGTCTGCTGTTGCCCCAGTAGTTCCTGTGTTCCCTGTAGTGTCTGCTGCAGGAGTTGTTGCCATTCCAGTAACAGGCAAAGCAATGTCTCCAGTTCCAGCAGGTTTTGATGTTTCTGCTGAATTTGCCGGTGATACATTTTTGCACAGCTTGCCGTCTTTTGATAGGAGGTCTGTTCTTGCCTGGCCATTCTGCCCAAGCAGGCTTGTCCCGCTTATATAGCCATATTCTTCGCTTATTTGTTTTCCAGTTGCGCAATCATAAATTTTTGTTTTGCCCCATGGATGGCACATTCCTTCCGGGGGAGCAACATATTGTTTTCCGCTGCTGTCATAATAGCTTCCGCTTTTTTTGTATAGCACTGTGCCTCCGTCAAGCATGCACCAGTCAGAGCTTTCCCCTTCGCTTGCCTTGCTGAATATCTGAGTTGGGCTTCCCATTTTGCCCATCATGTTTGTCATTCCCATTATCATTGCAAACTGCATTCCTTCGTCCTGTGCTTTTCCCATGTCTTTTTCGCTCCAGGTTACTTCTATGTTTTCCAGTTTGTCATAACAATGGTTTGTCAGAATTGCAGTGTCATATCCGCTGAACTGGTCTTCAGGATTTTTGTAAACATCAAATTCAAACTTGCTGAGTTCAATGCAGCCTTTTGACTGCACCCTTGCCCTTATGTTTTTGATGAATCTTTCTTCTGTGTCAATGCTTGATTTTGCAAAAACGCTTACTACATACTGGCCTGCCATTGCTCCCTGTGCAATCACATCAATTGTTATCTTGTCCTTGTCTTTCAGGGAAAATGTTTTTCTGCTTAATTCCAGGTCTGATACAAGCCTGAAATCAGTGGTTTCTCCGCAGCCATTTGTTTCTATTGTGAAAGAGCCAGTTCCTTCAGGTTTTATTGTGATTATTTCCTTGTCAAAGCCAATGCAGTTCAGAAGGTTGACTGTTTTTATCTGTACCGACAATTTGTCTGTCAGTTCCTGCACTGCCTTGTCGCTTGGGTTGCTTGCCTTGAAAATAATTTCCGCTTTTGCTTCCCCTCCCCGAGATGAGCTCGGCGCAAAGCTGAGCGTCACGTTTATTTTTTCTCCGGCTTCCAGCCTGCCGAGTATTCTTTTGAAGTATCCTGAAACAAGCTCTGCCTGTGTTTCCTGCGATGAAATTGCAAATGTCCCTGTTTCATTGCTTTGCCAGTTTATTTGCGCTTCAATGTCGTTCAATGCAACAGGGTTTCCTGAAACTGCACAATTGTTTTGAACTTCAAATTCTGTTTCTATTGTCTGGCCTTCTGTTATTGATTTCCATTCGTGCTTTGTTATTTTGAAGCAGCTTGGGTCATCAACCTCTCCTCCAAGGCCGATTGTTATTACAACAGGAATTTCGTAAGTCCATTCTCCTCCGAGGGCTGTTACTGTTGCGCTTAAAGTGGCTTCAATTGTTTTTGTTTCAGTTACTTGCTTTCCCGCTTCTGTGAGCCTTGCTTTTAGGGAAAAGTTTTTTGCCTGTTTTGCGGAAATTGTTTCCCCGAGGAAAGTGTCAAGCCAGTTTTTTGCTTCCTGCGCATCAACCAGGCCAAGGAGCCTGCCTTTTAATTCAAGGTTTGAAACAACAAGTTCCATTCCTGACTTGTTTTCAATGCTGAATTCAGCTTCTCCCTCTGTAAGGGTTTTTGCGTTCAACCCTATTCCAATTTTTTCAGGGAGCAATGCAGCTACCTTGTCATCAACGCCAATTTCTTTTTCAAAGGGCTTGTATTCAGCTTTTTCAACAACAAGCAGCAATGTTTCTCCCGGCTGCTGTGCAGGAAGGGTCAGGACTGCAATTCCTTTTGAATTTGTTTTTGCTGTTGCAAGCACATCCCTGAACTTGTTTTCAATTTTTACTGTTGCATCGGAAACTTCCCTGCTTGTTTCCTTGTCAAGGACAGTCACAGTAATCCTGTTCTCAACTCCTGTTGGAAGGAATTCAGGCGCAATTGTAACAGCAAATTCTTTTTTTGCCTCAACGTTAATTGTAATTATTTTTTCAAAAACAATTCTTTGTGCAGACCTGATTTGGAATTTTATTGTGGAAATGCTGTTTTTTTGCGGAACAAACCCAATGTTTCCCTTTATTGAAGTGTTTGGCAAAAAGTCTCCAACTGCAATCCAGTCTGTTTTCGAATCAGCGCCTGTTCCTGAAATGTTCTGGTTTTGCGCGCTGTTTATTGAATAGCTTCCAAGCTCAAGGCCATTGTCCTCGTTTATTATCCGCAGTTCCGAACCATAAAAATATCCTGCCTGTGATGCATTCAGTATTGCAAATGTCAAAAGGTAATCCTTGTATAATTTTGCAGTATAATTTGTTTGCGCTGATTCTGAGAGGCCTGCTTCAATGTCAAGTATGCTTGCGGAAAAGCAGAATGTGCCATCGCACAATGTTTCTGTTCCCACATTATAAACTGCCTGGTAGGCTTCGGCGTACAATGCCTGCTTTTTCGGTGTGTTTTCGGAAAAGCCGAGCTGTTTGTCTTCCTTGTCCCTGATGTATTTTCCCGATGCATCAACAGCATATGCCCTGTACCAGAAAACAAGTTCATCGGAATCCTTTGCTGTTTCCTTGACTTTTATTGTTGCCTCTGCCTCGATTATTCCTGAATGAAATTCTGTCCATTCCGCATTTGCCCATTTTGCATCATCAGTTGTAATTGTCTGTGAATCCTCTTCATAGCTGTTGTCAGGCCTGAAGGCTGTTGCCTTTATTATGCTTGCCCTGCCTGGAACATTCAGCTCTTTTATCACAAGAGGGTCTGATTCCATGAGATTGTTTGTTCCTGTTCTTACATGCAGGCCTATTTTTGCGTATTGCCTGTTTTTTGGTATTTTTATTTTCAGTTTTGCAGTGTATGTTTCCCCTGGCATGAGCACTGTTGCAAGCTGGCCTTCCTTGTACAGGCCTTGCAATTCTATTTTGATTTCCCCGCTGATTATTTCTTTTTCCATTACCGCGCTTATTTCCTGTGTTGTGTTTGGGATTATCGGATAAACAATTGAAGTGAAATCCGCATAGCCAGGCTTTGTTATTGTAAAAAAGACTTTTTTGTCTGCCCTTGAAAGGAATTCCATTGTTGTGCCATTTGCGTCATCAACCGGCCTTGAGCCTCCGCCAATTGTTTCGTTTGTGATTGCATCAATAAAGGTTACATTTGCGCCTGGCAATGGCAGTCCGTCCTTGTCCATTACGTTTATTTTCAGTGTCCCATCAGGGACAATCATTGTAACAATCAGCATTGTCTGGTCCGCTATTCTCTGCTGGAAATTTTCCGCATCGCTCCAGCCTGAAAAACTGCCTTTTGTTGCAAATGCCTTGTACACCCCTGATGAAACTCTTGTGAATTCCGCTATGCCGTTTAAATCGCTTATTCTTGTTGCAAAACCAGTGCTATAACCTTCTTCGCTGTAAAGCCCGACAATTGCGCCTTTTATTGCCTTGCCATCCTGGTCAAGGACTTTGGCTTTCAGGCCTGCCCCGCAATCACTTGCATATTTTTTTAGTTCAATTGCCTGCACTGCATTGTTGATTCTCAGGCCGCCAAGCACTTTCAGGCAGTATTGTTCGGAATCAATTATTGCAGTGTAAGATGCATCCTCCATCACTGAAAAAATCGCAATTCCGTTTTCATCTGATTTTTTTGATTCTATTTCGTCATTTCCTTTTTTCAGGGAAACAAGTGCGTCTGCAATTGCCTGTTTGCTTGACTCGTCTTTCAATTGCAGTTTTACAATGCCCGCAATGTTGCGATGCAAAGCAATTTCAATTGTAGCTGTTTTTTCTGATTCTATGCTTGCCATGCCTGAAACAGCCTGCCCATAAAGGGAAGTGCTGCCTGTTTTTGCAAAATATGTTCCCGGTGCTTTTGTGAATTCCGCTATTCCATTTAAGCTTTCTTCCGTGTCAAGAGGCCCGATTCCGCCTGCGCCATTGTCCTTGTACAGGCTTACAGTAACAGTGTCGCTTACAAATTCATTGTTATATTTCAATTGCACTCTCAGAGTGCCGTTTTTTGGGTTTTCAGGGGAAAGCGGATTGTCAATTGATTTTAAGAAAACAGTCTGTTCGCCTGTCTGCAGTTCTTTTGAGCTTATTTTTGCATATCTTGAACTGTCAAGAGTTGCAATAAGGCCTCCGCATCCAGCAGGGGCGATTACGCTTAATCTCCCGTTTGTAATTGTTTTTTCAGTCGGAGGCGTTACACTGGAATTTTTGCAGGCAAAAGTTATAACAACAGCATCTGTCACTGGCTGGTTATACTGGTCTTTTATCAGGACAGTTATTTCTTTTTCCTCTTCCATTATCTGCAATGCAATTTCAAGCTTCTGGTTCGGCTTTTCAATTGTAGCTTCCCTTGTTGCTTCCAAAAAGCCTTCTTTTGTGGCGGTCACCTTTACTGTTGCGCCAAGCGGAAGGCTAATTGTGCCTGTTTCCCCTGTCTCATTTGTTGCCTCTGACAACAGGCTTTTGTCTCCCTGCAAAATTTCAATTTGCACATTTGGAAGGGGATTGCCGTCAGAATCAGTCACTGCAACTCCAAAATTATATTGGACAAAAATTCCGCCAATAAATCCCCATGAGGCAAAAATTATCAATGCGGCAATAATAATCAGGAATAATGCAAAGCTCGGGATTGCCTTGTCAATTTTTTCAATAACCCCGTAAACAGGAATTTTTCCGTCAACCTTATCCCAAAAAGCATACCATTTGTCTTCGCAGGCAAAATAAATGCTTTTGATGCCGCCAAAAACTCCCATTCAACTCATCTCTTGAATTGCCATTGCAATTTTATACAATTAAAAAATTAATATGGCTTATTTGCACTATCAATTATATCTTTATTATTAAAAAGCCTTTCGAAGCCAGCCTTTTCTTAAAAGAACATTGCAAAACAAAGTTTTGCGATGCCTCACAAAGCTTTGCTTTGTAAGGAAGCCTGGGGAAAAGAAACTGTCGAAAGCCCCCTTACAAACCTTTTGGTTTGTGAGGCACCATGCAAACTTTGTTTGCGTGGCATCGAAAAGCATTGCTTTCCAATGTCGCAAACCCCAAGGTTTGCAATGTGGGAAAATTTTTTGATAAAAGTTTTCCCTTGCTTGGGCCTGTTTAAAAAGTCCATTATTACTAAATCGTCTGGATTTCCTGGGCTGAGATGATATCCAGAGATTCTTTTTGGTTATTCACAAATTTTGGCACTTTCTTCGCCATAAAATTTTTGGTTAATTTTATTCCAAACTAACCAAAGCAGGATGTGCGATGCTTCTGGGGGAGCATCACTTCTTTGCATTTTTTCTATCCAATCATCTGTGGCTTGTTGAGAACTCTTGTACGCTTCAAGAACAGTGTGTCCTTTTAGCAATGCTTTTATTATTTGATTCGAGCTTTCTAAACAAGGTTTAGCAAATTCATCTTTAAGCGGGGTGGCGCTTCTTTGGGGGTTAAAAGAAAACCCAAACAAATTAGTATAACCCAAAAAAGCGGTTGTGCCTTTTGAGATGCTTTCTTTTCCAAGTATTGCAGCTGAGCTGCAAGAGCGGCAGTAAACAATTTTGTTTTTTAGTAATTCCTCGTTTACGCCATGTTTTATTAAAATCGCATTCTGATGCCCCATTACTGTTTCTTTATTACCGTGCCCATTAAACATTACGAGTCGTGGACTTTTTTTCTTTAAAATTTTTTCAACTTCTGTTGCTGTGGCTCTTTCCTTGTCAAAGTCTAATACGTTTATTCCATTTGTTTTTGCTAGTTCTATTAGCTCTTTTGACCAATTGGACAAATAAAAAGTAGTATCGTCATGTTCTGGGCGCGTAATAAAAAAGTCCATGGAATCACTGTTTGGAAAAAGAGCGCAAATAATTGAGGTGCACTTCTATTATTTTTTCTCCAATGTCTGAATTTTTTTGAATCTCTGCTATGAGCTCTTCTTTATTGAAAACGCCTCTATCGCCTAAGGAAACTTTCATTGTTGATGGCATGGTTTCAAGCCGTGCAATAACCAATTGTTTAATTTCTTCAGAGGTAACGGACAAAAAGGCACCCCCTATATTATCTTTAAATCCCCAAGTTTTTTTAATATGATTTCTCCCAAGGCAGTTTTACCGCTTATCTCCCTGTATGCTACACTCCAAGTTATTGGCTCATTATTAATTACCAAAACAATTTCTTTTCTTATGTTTAGTGGCAGATTGGCATACACTCGCATAAATTTTTCAGCCAGCCCCATTGTTTACCACACAGTAGCCCACAACAATATTATAACTACAATATCTGCTTTTAGTTTGCTTTTGCAATTTCAGCAGTGTTCCATTTGAGGGACATTTCCCCAGTGTTTGCTGAGAAAATAACGCAGACTTGTTTTGTCCCAATTTTTTCCAGATAAGACTGCACAGTGTTTTCCGTAAGCTCATTTTGTGCTGCAGGCAAATCCAATGATTTTGGCTCTGTTAATGTTGAGTCAATTGTGATTTTGTTGTCACCAATTGTAATTGATGCGGACTGGCTTGCGCAGGCCCCCTTGATTAAATAGGATTCCCCGGCTGGCAAAAATGCAATTGTTTTATATGTTTGGCCGGCACTCATTGCAATATTATCCAATCCAATGTAATTATTGTCAATATAGTCACAAATTGCTTTTCCTTTTGCGGCAGGAATTTCTTTGTCAGTGATTGCATCCTTTGTTCCAACCCATTTGAACACAGGGGAATTAATCATTGTTTCGGTTTCTTGCGCCTTGAAAAGCCCGTACAAAACGCTTGCCTTTCCTCCAAGAGGAGTTATTGGCATTGAAATTGTTACTGGCCTTGAAGGCGAAAAAACCATTTCGCTGCTTGTTATTTTTAAAATCTCCCCGTTTTTTGTGTTTAAGTATTCTGTTTGCAGGCTTGGAGTTATTGTGCCGCCTACTGCCTCTGTCGCATTTATTGCTATGCCTTCTTCTGTTTTTGCAATTTTCAAAGAGTCATCTGCTTCTGAGAATAAAATTCCATAATCCCTGTTCTGGGAGTTAGCAGCCATTTTTCCGTCAATCGGCATGCTCAGCAAAGCATTGCTTGCAAGTTTTGCAGAGCCCAATTCTGTTTGCAATTTTACAAGGTCAGCCATTTTTGTAAATACAATTCCCCAAGGCATTGAACTTGTTTCCCAACTATACTCAATTTGCGTATTGTATTTTCCGGAACCCAATTTATTCGGCAATTCATTTGGGAAATCAATTTTTGCTTTCTCTCCAAATCCAGCGATTCCTTCTTCTTCAACATTGTTATATTCTGTTGCGAAATCCGCCCTGAATTTTGCAGAATAATTGTCCCCGATTAAATAAGAATTGAAATCAATGTTTTCATTGTAAAAATCGAAAAGGGTTTTTGATTCATAGCCTTTTGGCGCTTCAGTCATTTTGCCGTTTTTCATCAAATAATTCACAAGCAAAGGCATTTTTTCAGAGTCAAGTTTTGCATTATGCACTGCAATAAGCCTTGCTGAAAAAGTGCTGTAAACATTCTGGTCAAGAT
>JAQTNI010000012.1 GCA_028713935.1 Candidatus Iainarchaeum sp. | reverse complement strand
GGGTAAGCAATTGTCACTGCTGGAATTCAGGTTAAAATACAATCCATTGGAAAAAAAAGTCATTTACGGCCCGCTTGTCGGAAAAAACAAGGATGCAAAAATAAAAACAACCTATTTTTTGCGGAATGCAAATTCAAACTTGAAAAAAAGCCTAATCCGAATAATGGTTCTTTTTTTTCAGGGGGCATTGTTTTATTTCTTTCTAAACAATGCAATTGATTTCTTTGGAATCCTGGATTATACTATATAAAAGAAATCTAATTGCCCGCACTAAACCATTTGTTTTTCAATTTCAGACAAAATTTTTTTTAATTCAGGGTTTTTTATTCTCCCTCTGTTTTCCTTTATCCAGATTGGCCAGAGGGGAATTTCAAAGTTTTTGTTTTTTTGGTATTCGGCAACTTGGATCATCATTTCGAGCACATCAAGTTCTTTTGCAATTATTGCCTCTTTTGTTTTCCCTTCTTCAAATTCAAGCCATGATTCCCTGAATCCTTTTGAATCCTTTTGTCCAATAATTTGTGTTAATTCCTCGAATGCTTTTTTTTCCTTTGCCGCCTTTTCTTCTTTGCCAAGGCCCCCGAGTTTTTCGCCATATTTTGAGTAATCAAGAATCAAGTCGCCAGAAATGCTTTCATGAAGGTCGTGCAACAGGCACATTTTCACTAGTTTTTCAGAATTGCATTTTAATTTTTTTGCAAGAAAAAAAGCCATTACTGCCACTCTGAATGAATGCTCTGCAACGCTTTCCGCATTTTTCACTCCGCAAAGCACCCAGCCAGTCCTTTTTGTGTGCTTTAATTTGTTTATTGTTTCAAAGAAGCCCAGCAGGGAATTTTTTGGCATCAGGTTCAGTTCCATTTGTGTTCAGGGTTTCTTGGGATAATTATCCAGGCTATTATATAGAGAATTATGCCTGCCCCGCCTGCAAAGCAAAGCGCTATCCATAACAGGCGCACAATTACTGGGTCTATGTTAAAATATTCCGCTATTCCTCCGCACACCCCGCCCAGAAGTTTTTCTTTTCCAGACCTGTAAAGCCTTTTGATTCCCGATTGTTTTTCACTTTTTTTGTTCAAGTGTTTTTCCTCCCGAATAATTTTTTCTTCCTCTTTCCTTCCAAGCAAAAATGCAAGGTACAAAACAAAAAGGAAAAAAACAAAAATCAGGTATTTTTGTGCAAGGGCAAAAAGCGCGATTTTTTGCAATATCGCAATTGAAATGTAACTATTTGCTATAAGCAATAAGTGCGCAAGTATCCAAAATGCAAATGTCACTCCTGCCGCGCCTGCGATTGGCGAGAAAGGCGCGAATTCTTTTTTGGCTATTCTGCGGAAATAATCCGCGTATGAAAAAAAAATTGAAAGTATAAAAAACAGGCCTATGTAATTAAGCAAAAAATTTGATATTGCGGCAAGAAAGCCGATTCCACTTTCCCTGCTTATAAAACCAAGCAGCCAGATTGCTATTGCAAGGAGTATTATTCCAAAAATGCTTGAGACAATTGGCCAGATAATGCCAAAAGGCCTTTGGGCTGGGCATTCAAATTTTTTTCCGAAACCTTCCATTTCTTCCCCAAAATCTTCAAATCTTTTTTCAATTTCTTTTTTTGGTTTTCTTTTTGCAGGCATAATCCAATTACCTTGAGGCATGTATAATTAATATGCCCTTTTGTTGTTTTTATTTTTTTTGTTAAGGGAAAAGAAATGGTTTTTATGCAATTTTAGTCGTGTGTTATTGTTTTGTCAAAAATAAGGGGCCAGAGGCAGCTGATCCAGAATCCTGCGAGCCCATACCATAAAACCGAAAAAGCAGGCCCTGAATATGCATAAGCGGTTATGCCCAGAAGCACTATGAAGCCGATTGCCTGTTTTGTAATGAATTTTTGCCTTGAAAGCTCTTTTCCATGAAGCCCGATTTCTTTCAGAGAAAAAAATCCGAGATAATATCCAATTAGCGCTGCACTGAGCGGAATTGACTGCATTAAGCCGACAAGGATTATTGCCGCTGCCAGGATTGCGATTATTGCGATTGCATCGCCCGATTTTGTAAGTTGAAGCCTGCTGTGCGCAATTTTTCCCGCAAGCCTGTAATATGCCCAGCCAATTATTGAGCCAATAATAAGGCCGGCAATCACATCTGTCAGGTAATGCATGCCAAGGTAAAGCCTTGAAAAAGCCACGAGCACCGCAATTATTGCAAAAATTATTTTCAAATTTTTTTTCAAAAAATTTTTTAAGTAGAAAAAGTTTGCCGCGATCAGGGAAGAATGGCCTGACGGAAAAGAATACGTGTCAAGGGAGAAATTGTCAGTTGAAACAACCCTGAAATCGTTTGCGGAAGGCCTTGGCCTTGCAACAATGTTTTTCACTGCGCCAATAACAATTGAGCTGATTGCAATGAGGTTTACAAGATGGAATGATTCGTGCTCTTTTCCCTGCCAGTAGAGAAAAGCAACTATCAGCAGCCAGAAAACAGGGTTTCCAAAAAGCGTAATGCCGGCCATTAGCAGGTCCAATGGCTGTGAAGAAATTGCCTGCACTGCATGCAAAAAGGCATTGTCAAACTGCATTACCTGTTCAAGCATAGCAAAAACATTTCTCCCTTTTAATTTTTTATTCCTTCTTTTTTTTCATTATTCTTTTCATTCCCGGAATTTCAATGCCAGAATAATCAACATTCAGGCCGCATTTTTTAAGCGCTGTTTTCATTGCATAAACCCTGCAGAAGCCTTTCAGCTCTCTCTGTTCATTTGGCTGCCTGCCTTCTTTTTCGCAGATTTCATTTATAATTGCATTTATTTTCCTGCTGTTAACATCGGCCAGGATTTCAGCAATTTCAGAATCTGTTTTTCCAATTTTTAATTCGCTTATTGCGGCATCAATTTTTTTCAGGTCAACGATTTTTCCAAGATTGGCTTCTATCTTGTTGTCAAGGCTTGTGCCAAGGCTTGCCAAAAATTCCATTATTGTTTTTGGATCAGTCTTTTCATCAATTCCAAGCTTTTTCACTGCCTGCCATTCATCATAATTCGCCACGAACTGAATTGTTTTTTCCATTGAATCACCTAGGGTAGTTTTATTTTTGAAAGAATTTTAAGGTATTTCTGCAGCCTGTTTATTTCTTTCTGCAGAATGTTCAGTGCCCTTAGAACTTTTCCCTTTTCAGGGGAATCATTTATCTGCTGCAAATCTTTTTTTTGCTGTTCAAATGCAATCATTGATTCTGAAATGCTCTGGTCTGCCTTGAACAGGATTGCCTTTCTCAGGCAGTCCAATAAGTTTCCCTGGAAAGTGACATAAAGCTGCCTGTCGCCTGTTTTCTTGATTCTTTTTACAACGCCAAGCACTTCCAAAAAATCAATGCTCAGGGAAAGCATTGCAGGGCTGTAGCCAAGTTTTTTTGCAAGTTCCTGAAGCGAAACAGGCTTGTTTTCAACAGTGAGCGCCGCAATTATTTTTCCATGCAAATCGCTGTAGCCGATTGTTTTTGCAACAGCAGCAAAAGAGGAAAAAATTTGTTTCTCTATTTCCGCAACTTTGTCCGAATTTTCCCCCATTTTAAACACTTATTAGAAACAACCGAAAACCTTTTTTAATACTTATGCACACGGTTATTACTATTAGAACTTTTAAAAACTATTAAAAGTTTGAGATTATGACTAACCTGAAAGAAACACTTTCCCTGTGCCCTGAATGCCTTTCTTTTTTGAAAGCATCTATTTTTGAAGAAGCGGGAAAAGTCTGGATTGAAAAAACCTGCCCTGAACACGGAAAATTCAGGGAGCTTTACTGGGGCGACTCTGAAATGTACAAAAAAGCCGCTTCTTATGGCAGGGAAGCAAAAGTAATTGAAAACCCAAGCACCAAGGTTGAAAAAGACTGCCCTAAAGACTGCGGCTTATGCCCGCAGCACAAAGGCCACACAGCGCTTGCAAACATGGTTATTACAAACAGGTGTGATTTGAACTGCTGGTACTGCTTTTTTTTCGCGGAAAAAGCAGGCTATGTTTTTGAGCCAACCCTTGAACAGGTAAAGGAAATGGTTCTAAACCTGCGGAATGAAAAGCCTGTTCCCTGCAATGCAATCCAGCTTACAGGCGGAGAGCCTACTTTGAGGAAAGACCTGCTTGACATAATCAGGATAATAAAAGAAAACGGAATTGAGCATGTGCAATTGAATACTGACGGAGTCAACCTTGCCCTCAAAGAAAATCTTGCTTCTGAAGTGAGGAATGCTGGCATCAATACTGTTTACCTTAGCTTTGATGGGGTTACTGAAAAAACAAACCCGAAAAACCATTGGGAAGTTCCATTGGCAATGGACAATTGCAGAAAAGCAGGCCTTGGTATTGTGCTTGTGCCGACAGTCATTAACAGCGTCAATGACAACGAAGTCGGGGACATTCTGCGTTTCGGGTTCCAGAATATTGATATTATAAGGGCAATTAATTTCCAGCCTGTTTCGCTTGTAGGAAGAATGCCACAGAAAAAAAGGGAGCAATTCAGGATTACTATTCCTGATGTAATAAAAAGAATTGAGGCTCAGACAGCAGGGGAAATTTCAAGGGACGATTTTTATCCTGTGCCAACTGTAATGCCTTTGAGCAGGTTTATTGAGCAGATGACAAAAAAGCCGCAGTATGAGCTTTCCTCGCATTTTGCCTGCGGCATGGGAACCTATGTTTTCAAGGAAGGAAACAAAATGATTCCAATCACAAGATTTTTGGATGTTCCCGCACTTATTGAATTTTTGGATGAAAAGGCAGCAGAGCTTGAAAACGGCAAAAGCAAGCTCTGGGTTGGCGCTGAAATGCTTTTCAAATTCAATTCTTTTATCGACAAAAGCAATGCCCCTAAAGGACTTAATTTTGGAAAAATTTTGTTTGATGTCTTCATAAAGCACGATTATGATGCCCTGGGAATTTTCCACAAGAACAGCATGTTCATTGGCATGATGCATTTTATGGATTTGTACAATTATGACATTGACAGGGTGAAAAGCTGCTGCATCCATTATGCAACTCCCTCCAAAGAAATGCCAATTGTGCCTTTCTGCGCCTTCAATGTTGTGCCCGAATGGTACAGGGACAAGATACAGAAAGAATTCGGCCTTCCAATAAAAGAATGGGAACAAAAATTCGGCAGAAAGCTTTCCGATGATTTTTACAAAAGGGCGCTTTGCAGGAAAAAGCTTGAAGAAGCAAAACAGCCAAGCAAGGTCCAGGTCCCGAACGGAATCGGGAAACACTGATTTTTAAATGCTTTTTATTCCTGTTGGTTTAAATACTTTTTTGAAAACGAATTATTATGCTGTTAACTTGGGCCTCTGAAGCATAACGGTTTTTGCTCCGGTTTTGTAAACCGGGGGTTGTGGGTTCGAATCCCACCAGAGGCTTTTTATGAAAGAAAGAAAAATTTTTTATTTTGAAGAGCCAGGAGAGAAAAATACTTCTGATGCATTGGATTCTGCCTATGCAAGATTAAAAGAAGGCGGCATAAGGCATATTGTTGTTGCTTCGCATAGCGGTGCTACTGCCCTGAAGGCAGCTGAAAAATTCAGGAATCTGGCTGTCAATATTGTGGCAGTCACTGTTTCAGCCTCAACAAAAAAAGAAACCATTGAACAATGGGACAAAAATGTTCCAAAATTAGAAAAATTAAAAGTCAGGATGCATAGGGGCACGCACTGCCTTTCCGGCATTGAAAGGGCAGTCAAGGCAAGATGGGGCACTGCAGGGCCAGTAATCGTAATGGGTGATACTTTGAGAGTTCTGGGCGAAGGCACTAAGGTTGGCGTAGAAATTTCCCTAATGGCTGCGGATGCAGGATTAATTCCCAATGCAGAAAAGGTAATGGCTATTGCAGGCACAGGCCTGGGAGCAGACACTTGCATTGTAATAAAATCTGCTTATAGCAGCCAATTTTTTGACCTAGCAATCCAGGAAATTGTCTGCAAGCCATACTCTGAAGGAGTAAAGCACGAACCAAGGTAGTTGCAAATAATTGATTATTTTTCGGCACTTATGAAGGTTGATTGTGTAGGTTTGGCTTGTTCTGAATGCTGCAGGCGCTACTGGATAACTGTGCTGCCGAAAGAGCTGGAAAAGCAGGCGAGGCTTCTGCGTATTTCTGAAAAAAATTTCATTGAAAAAAACTGCGTTTTGCACCTGAATCTTTTTCCAGTGGAAGGCCCTGGCGGGCCGCTTGTTGTTTCAAGCGTTTTTTTGCCAAAAAAAATTGCTTCAAAATTGAAAAAGCACTTTGAGCCATTGCCTTCCCATTTTATTGTGCTGCCGAGCATTGCTTTCAAGCGCGGCAAAAATGGCGCATGCATTTTCCTGTCCAAGAATTTGTGTAAAATTTACAGGGCCAGGCCTCGGCAATGCGAATTGTTTCCTTTTATTTCAATTGAAAAAATTGATCTGGCGCTTGAATATTCTTTTTGCATGGCTTTGAAGCATAAGCCAAAAATTCCAAGGGTTTTGCTGGAAAAGGCACAGTTGCTGAATGTCACAAAATATTTTGAAGCCGTTGAAAAAAACGGCTTTGAAAATATCTGGGGATTTTTGCCAAAAAAAGGGGTTGCCTGCCTTGAAAACAATTTTTTGTGCGCGATTTCAAAAAAAGATTTTTTGGAATTATTCAATATTGGCTGAGTTTGCCTCAAAAATTTTTTTGTCAGCCATCTGCATTTTTTCCTTTACTTCTTCTATGTTTGCAAGAGTGTCTCTGCATCCATCACGCAATAGCAGCACTGCCTGTGGCGCAATGTTTTTTCCTTTTAGCTTGTCAAAAGCAAGGTTTGCCTCTTCGTAGCAGCAGAGCCCAAGGACTGCTTTTGGCCTGTGTTTTTCAATAAGCTTTTCCACCATGCTACCTCCTGGTGTGATGAAAACTGCCTTATACCCTAATTCTTTTGCAATTTTTTTCAATTCCGGAACCTGGCACGCCCCGCAATCCATGCACTGCAACCCTTCATCAGTGTATTTTGCCCTGCACTTTTCAGAATTTTTAAGGCAATGCGGCAGGAACAGAACTCTTTCAGGGTAAGGCGCTGACTTGAAGCCAAACTCATTTAAGGTATTCCTGATTTCTATGTGAGTATAGTTTATCATGCGCTGGCTTAACCCGAGCTTTTTTGCAATGATTTCAGTTGTTTTGTAGGCATCAAGGTGTGCTCCGCTGTCAATGAGCTTTGAAATGCTAGCCCTGATTTTTGCTGTCAAGCCGTCAGCCATTGCAACCAAGCATCAGAATTTTTTTAAGAACAAGTTTGAAAACTCTGTTTTGCTAATCTTTTTTTGACCTTGGGTAACCGTCTTTGTCAATCAAAAATATGTGCTGTGCATTCACAGTGCACACATAAATTCCGCCTTCCGCAGGCGCCAATTCCACTGTAACCATTTTTTTTCCATAGCATTTAGGACAAAAATATTTCATAGGCATCCCCCATAATTTATTCCCTGTCAAAACAATTTATTAAACATGCGATTTACCATTAATTTTTTAGCTGCTTTTTTTTACAGCCTTTTTTGCCTTTTCTTCTTTTCCTGCTTGAATTTTTGGATTTCTTCTTCCCAATAATGGAATTGCTCTGGGCTTTTTGCGTATTTTTGTTTTTCTTTGTGTTCTGCTATCCTTTTGTCAAGTGATTTTATTGCTTTTTTGTATTTGGCCTTGCTCATTTTTTCACCAGTGCTTCGGTCTTTAAAAATTCTATTTTGGCTGCATCAAAAAGCTTTAGGGCATCAGCCAATAAAATTTTTTGGCTGGTTTTTTTATTATCCCTTTCGGCTTGCCAGACTTCCAGCAGGGCATTGATTTTTTGTTCGCTGAAGCCATATTTTTCCAGCAGCTCCTTGAATTTTTTGTTTGAAAAGGCTATGCTTTTTTTATGGCATTGGATAATGAAAAGAGTTTTTAGCCTAAGAATGAGGGAGTATATTGCTACATTTGATTCCAAAAGCCCAGTGCCATGGTTCATTTCCAATAACTCTTTTGTTTTTTTGAAAGCCCCGAGTGTAGAATCAAAAACTTCCTTAAAATCCGGCTTTGGCTTTACTTTTTTTAATTCATCCAACAGGGATTCATTCAAAATTGGCTTTGCCTCGCTTACAACCTGTCTTGGAAAAAGAGTTGAGTCTGTCCTGATTTCTATTTCAAATTGTTCCCTTGTCTTGATTAAAAAATCAAATTTTTCCTTTTTGCCCAAATCAATTTTTTTATCCGCAATCACAAGCAAGTCAATGTCTGATTTTTCCTTTTGCTCATTTCTCGCAAAGCTCCCAAAGAGAAATACTCCTTCAATGTTTGCTAATTTCGGCTTAAGGAATTGCAGTGTCTTACGGCTAAGCTCTAAGATTTTTTCCTCAAAAACGGGGTCGAATATTTTTACTTTTGGTTCCCCTTTCTTGGAAAACATTCTGTACAAAGCTCTGTGTGTTGTAGCAAAGCTTCTTTTTTGTCGGTCCAAGTAATCAGATATGTCTTGGCCGCTGAACAAAAAATATTTTTTCTTTGTAGTGTTGTAAACCACCAAGCAAGTCCTTTCTCTTAGCTCGTGGAATGACTTAACCTCATTTTTGGTTAAAGAAATTCCGTGGTTTCTGATGTATTCATCGGAATACTCTTTTATCTCCGCGAGCAACATTTTTTCGCCAACTTCTACTAATCCATCAAATGAAGCGCGTATCAATTTCATATAAATCAACTTATATGTATACAATATTATATACATATTATTATATTTATTACTTGCCGCCTCATTTTGGAGTTTGATTAATGCGGTTTCTGTTCTGGCTTTTTTTCTTTGCCTCTTATGCTACAGAAATAGAAGGTTTAGTGCCCCTGCTGGGCAAAAAATAGAAAAATAAATGCCCTATCAATTCATTGGCTCTTTTAATTTTTTTCTTTTCTTTGTTTCTGGTTCGCCCAGATAGTTTTCTGGAGTGCTGATTTTTTCTCCTGATTCCAGTTCAAGTTTTTTTCTTGCACCACCAGCAATTTGTCCGCCTAATCGCGCAGCTTTTTTGTTTTGAATGAATCCTTGCGCATCTTTGCTTTGCGCGATTTTGGTTGTGGAGGCTTCGCCGAGCATGGTGAAGATTAATTCTAAATCCGTCATGTGGTCGCGCAAATTTTCCTTGTTCAATCTTTTGAATTTTTTGTATTCTTCAACTGTTTTGCCGAAAGTTGCCTGGCTTATTTCATTGGTCAAAATCGCAAATTCCCGCTCTTCCCGAATATCGCGTTTTTTCCATTCATCAGTCAATTCCTGCCTAACCGCAATTCCTCTGACTCTTTTTTCAATCCATTCATCCGAATAACCTTTCGCTTTGTAGAGTTCTTTCATTCGTTTCTGGGACAATTCGGGATTTTCGATTTCTTGGACGCGTTCATATCCAACTTGGGCGAGCCAGCGCTTGAACGGCTCTGCTTTTGGCGATGGAATAGATTGAATAATTCTAAACATTGATTTGGTGTTTGCACAATCTGTAGCATATTCCTTGCCATCGCTCGAAGGCAATTTCAGTTGTACCCAAATTGGGGACAGCTCAAGCTGTGAAAATTCTCTGTCTTTTACTTTGCCCCAATACTGCCGTGGTGTCGGGCTGTCTGTCAATGCCTCAACTACATCAACCACTGAAAAGTACCATTCGTTCTCATGCCATACCCGCCTTATTTTCTTGTTCTGAAAAACAACCAAAGCGGAATCCTGGTTTGCAGCCATATCAAAACCCCTTTTCTAAAACAAATTATCCATAAGGAAGTTTAAAAGCATTTTTCCAGTGAATTTCCGCTGATAAGAAAGCGTGCTATTTGGAATCCTTGTAGAACAATTTTTCAATTTTTACTAAATCTTCCATTGGCTTTTGATTATATACGGCAATTAATGAATTCGGGGTTTTTGGGTCCTCAAGAACAATGCAGTGTTTTCCTTTGAGCTTATTGAATATACAATTTGGGTGCAGATGGTGATGGTGCCATTCTATTCCCTGTTCAGTCAGTTCTTTCGCTTTTTTCAAGATTAAGTCAAATTCAGGGTTATGTTCTCCTTTTTCTTTTTTCCTAAGAAAACCTTGTCCGTACATTAAATCAGCAAGCTTTTTTGATTCCTTAATAGGTTTGTTATCAAAAACAGAGTAAAAACTTTTGCCACTTGATTCATCCTCAAAGGTTATTCTGAATTTTCCCCTGTTGTTGTTGAACTTGCAATCTCTTCCAAGCATATGAAAATGCCATGTTTTGTTGTATTTTGCCAGATTTTTTGCCTTGGCCACGATTTCTTGAAAATCAACTTTTTTCATATTCTCACATTATTTAAGCGACTTATTCAACAGATTGCCCCCGCTGGGATTTGAACCCAGGTATCCACCGCGCTCTTGCGTCGTTCCCTTTTCTTTTCTTTGGGCAACTTACACTTTCTTTTCTTTCTTAAAGAAAAGAAAGGGCAGTGAGAGGGTGGAGTCCTTAACCGGTCTAGACCACAGGGGCTTGGAAATAATTCTAAAGTAAAAAGGTTATTAAATTAGTTTAATTGGAAATTTTTTCCCAAGGCTTCTTTTTAAGAAAGGTTTCAGAACTCATAATCTTCTTCATCCTGCGCATTGTGGCACAGTCCGCCTCAGCCTGTTCATCATAAAGCCTTGGGAAAAAAAGCTTTTGCTCAGCAAAAGAATTCCTTTTTTAAAATTTAAATTTTAGCCGCCCATTTTGCTGAAATCAATTTTTTCCATTTTCATTTCAATTGTAATGTCCTTGTCAATTGTGTATGCGTCAATTGACTTGTCAGCGAATTCTCCGTTTATGTACAAGCCCCAATAGTGTTCTGAATCGGGCGTTATTCCGTTTATTGAAGTGACCAGGGAGCCCATTCCGACATAGGTTTTTGCTTCAACGCCTGCAACCTGCCTGAATGCTTCCAAAGCATTTTTTCCTTTTTCAATTGAAATTGTCCTGTTTACTATTTCTTTTCCTTCAGAATCAATTGCTTTTATTGTTGCTACTTGTTTTTCCGCTGTTATCAGGCTAGTCTGCCCTGTGCTTGTACACCCTAAGAGTAGAAGTGCCAGCAGGAGAATGCCTGCTAATGGAAACAACTTGGAATTCATTGTCTTGCCTCCTTAATTTTAATAATGGTGCCAGTGCCCTTGCAAAAACAAGGTTGCTTAGCACATGAACAATTGAAAATGGCGCCGAAGTGACGAAATACAATGGCAGAGTGAAAAGCGAGAATGCCCCCAGCACTCCAATTCCCATTGCTGCACCTGAAATGTTCATTGTTATTTCAAAAATAATTGTTCCCGCAAGGCTTAATAAAACGAGGTCCCTTGTTTTTGGCTTTTTGATTTTTCCATATGCCCCTGCAAGGCAGCCTGGAATTCCTGCTCCCAATGCCTGGAAAATTGTCCATGGCCCCTGCAAACCCCATATAAAAAAATTGCTTGCCACAAATGCGCCTGCACCTAAGCCAGCGCCTTCTTTCATGCCAAATAAGAGCCCTGCGAGAATTGCAATTGGAATTATGGGTTCCACACTTGGAACGTATTGCAGTGCAACCCTGCCTCCGACTGCAAGCGAGAATAATCCCAAAAAAATTGCAAGGCTTTTTGCATCGCTTTTTATTTTTGCATTTTGCCAGATTTTTTGGATTTCGCCTGTTTTTTCCTCTATTTTGTTGTCCTGAATTAGGATTTGTTTTTGCTTTTTCATCGGAAAATAATTGGAATTAAATGTTTAAAAAGGTTTTGAAGCCGGCTATATAGCAAATGCAAATTTGTCTTATTCATTTTTTTGTATTTTGTTTTTTCCCAAATAAATTAGGATTACGCCAATAATTATTATTATAATTGCTGGAATTGCGTTAACTAAGGCACAGCCAATATTAACACCATAGCCACCCATTTGGAAACAACCCCAAATGGTTATCGGCAAAGAATGCAGGCTTCCTGCCAAAAAATAAATTGCAAATCCCAGAATAACAAGGATTATTCCCAAAATTGTTTTTGCATTCATAGTTTGATTAGTTTGAACGCCTTAATAAAGGTTATGTATTAATTCGCCTCATGCCTTTTAGCATTCTCCGTTAAAGCCTGCTATTGAGCCATTGCCCGTGTCTGTTTCTAGGAGGGGAAGTTCGTTCCACCAGAGATTTGTTTCTTCCTGGCTGTTTGTAATGCAAACCCTTTTTTCTTTTACAAGTTCAAGAAGATTATCTAGTCCTGCTGCATTTTCCTGTGCTTTTCTGTTGTTGAATTTTTGCCCTGTTCCATCAAGATCAATGCCTGCCTGGAAGCCAGTGTTTGCACTTTTGAATGTGATTGCAGCTTTTTGCATTGGGTCAGGGTTAAGAATTCCTGTGACTGCATATGCCTTGCTTGCAGGAGTGTAAAAAATTGTTTTAAGGTAAAGTTTGCCGCTTCTGTCTGCTTTTTCAAAGTCAAAAGCATAGGAATCCGAGGCTTGTTCTGCGGAATCAAGCTCTTCCGCATACCTGTCAGGCAAGGAATTGAATTTTTCCAATAATGGCTTTTCATCGAAATTTTTGCATTCCCCTGCAGCTGTCCAGAATGAAAAATTTTCAGTTGCTTTTGCAGGAACTCCGGCTTCAGTGACTTTGTAATATGCGCTGAAAGGCACTGTGCTTTGTTCAGAGCTTATTTCTGCAATTGCCGGAGTTGCGTTTGTGGGATAAAAATCCAGTTGTTTTTCATTCTGGCTTCCTGTTTCTTTTATGCCGAGCAATAAGCCTCTTTTTGCAAAACTGCTGTTGGTTATTCTTATGTCTTCTGTTGTGTTTGTGTAAAGCGCTGCAATTCCGCTGCCATTGCCTGAAACTGTTGAAATTGGCACATTGTTTGCATTTGCAACAAGGAATTCTTTTTCGCTGTTCTGATAACTTAATCCATAACCTTCCCTGCCTGCCCCTCCCTGCGATCCTATTTCCGCGTCAAATGGCAGGTAATAAAACATGCTTCCTTCTTCAGGCTCTTTTTTGAAATTCAATTCTATTTTTACTGTTGCTTTCGGGGTTTTTGCTTCGCTGAAAAATCCCCAGTTTTTCCCAAAATCAATGTTGAAGAATGATTCAAACATTCCTGCGTTCGGCATTTCAGTTGAATCCAAAAATTTTTGCGAGAATTTTAATTTTTCGTTGTTGAGGAAATAATCAAGCCATTTTCCGCTTGAATTTTTTACAAACCATTCGGGCGCATCCATTAATTTTGCTGTGCTGTAATAATTTGCAAAGTCTTTCTGGAAATTTTCAGAATAACCGTCTTTTATGAGCAGGACATTGCTTCTTATGTATTTTTCAAGCCCTTCCGGACTTTTTATTTTGCTTGTCCAGGAAACGCTTTTTTTGCTGTCTGCTTCCTCAACATAATAATTTATTGCTGGCTTGCCATCGTAAATAAATGTTGATTTTGGCATCCAGCATTCGGGGTTCAGTTCCTGCAGGTCTGTTGGAATCTGCTGGCCTCCGATTTCATTGATATATGGGTTCCATTTGTCAACAATCCATTTCAGGCTTTCAATGGCATTGTTTGTTGGGCAGCTTATGGAAGAATTTTTTTCCACGAATTCCTGCAGTGTTTTAAGGCGCTTGCTTGCCATTATGCTGAATTGCGCTGCATCACAATAAATGGCTTTGCTGTTTTCCGCAATGCAATTGTCTTCTGAAATTCCTTCGCTTTCATTCCAGTTCCAATTCAATTTTATTTTTGGCAGTGCTTTTTCCCCTGTAATGCCAAACATTGCGCCGTTCAAGCAGGCATCATCGGAATTTGCTGCTGGCGAGGCTTTTTTTTCGCCTGCAATGAATTTCAAGTGGAATTTTTGTTCAACAAGCATTTTTTCTTCTTCATCTGGCACATTGAAAGGCCCGAAGCTTGTTCCTGCAACTGCTGCCGATGCATCTGCTGTTCCTGCACCCGCATATGTTCCTGTTATTATCGTTGTTGGCTCTACGTGCTTGTGCCTGTAAGCCAATAATCTTGCAAGAGCATAAACTGGCTTTTCGGATTCAAGGTTTTGGTTTTCAAAGGAAATTCCAGCTGTCTGGCTTTCGTATTCGCCAAAAATTTTTGCCTCTTCAGTATTCCAGTTTCCGACAATATTCTGATTGTCCAGAACAATGTCTGAAGAATCTTCTTTAAGGTTTGTGACAAAATCTGGCAGAGTGCTTTTGAAGCCGTTTGGGCAGTTTCCAAGATATGCATTGTATGCATTTCCCTTGTAGCTTCCAACAAGAGTTGCCAATCCAACATAAGAGCCAAGAATTCCAATTGTCCTTCCTTTTCCAAATCCTGCGGCTTCCTCTGCATTTGTTTCAACAACAGAAAGCTTTTGCAGCTGGTCATTCGCAATATTATTCTGGTTATTTGCTGCTTGGGCAGCATTGTTTGCCTGGTCAGCGGATTGTTTTGCTGTTTCAGCTTGGCTTTGCGCTGCAGCATTTGCGCTTGTCAATCCGTTTTCAGTTGCTTTGAATGCATAAAATTTTGTTTTGAATGCAGTAAGGGCTGGCCCTGCAGTCACACATGCCGCAATTATTTGTGATTGTGTTTCCACTATCCCGATTTGTGCCCCTGTTCCCGCAAGATTTGTTCCAACCTTGGCGAATTGTGTTCCAGCATTTTGCATTTGCTGCCCGCATTGCTGGTCCTGCTGTGCCGCCTGCATCATTTGCTGTGCTGCCTGTGCAGACTGTTGCGCGCCTTCCCCTGCCCTGCTGGAAATTGTTTGTGTTTCACAAGGCCCTTTTTGTGCAAGAACAGCATTGTCCAGCCCCTGATTGCCCATTTGTTGGCCTTGTTCGCAATTATTTTTTCCCTGGCTTGTTGCGCTTGATGCTGCCTGTGCCCCAGTGTTTGCACCCATTGTAGCTGTTTTTGCAGTCAGTAATGCCTTATTCATTGCTTTTGCTGCCACCAATTCCGCTTTGCAGAATGGGTTTGCAGCAACTGCTGCTTCGACAGCCTGGCCTTGCCCAAGAAGAAGCCCAGCGAGTGATGCCAATTGCCCTGCCTGGCTAGTGACATCCTGTGCCTTTTGGTCTGCCTGGTCTGAATCTTGTTTTGCCTGTTCAAGGGCTTTTTTTGCGGCATCGCTTAGCTGTTGGCCTTTGTCTGCTTCTCCTGATGCTTTTTGTGCCATTTCTTCCATTTTTTGTTTTGCCAAATCCGCTGCAATTTTTGCATTTGCAAGTTCAAGATGGGTTTTTCCTGTCCCTGCAAGCTCTGGGTCAAAAAAGCTTTCAGTGTTTTGCACGCTCTGGTACCAGGAATCAACAGGCGCAATCACTTCAACATTTTCGCTTAGATTCGGGTTGAATGCTGTTGCGCTGTCTTTAGCGCTGTTTCCAATAATTGAAAATTCGTATTTGTCAAGAGTAAACAATGCATTGTCATTCGGCTCTATTAAAACATCAATTGTTTTTATCTGCTCCCAATCGCTGTTCTGGGTTTTTGCTTCAATGTTAACGCCGTACATTCCCGCAATAGAGCCTTTTGAAACAATTATTTTTGCCTTTGGATTGGAAGGGGAAAGCATAATGCTTTTTGCGCTTAATTGTATTGTGCCCTCTGCTGCCCCGCCTTTGCAGCCATCATCATTCCTGCAAAACCCTATTTCCACTGCTGCCTGGCAGCCCGTAGTGTCAATTGAAAAATCCGCAGAGCTTGCGCCTTTTTTTATTTCAAGCAGGCTTTTGTCTGTTTTTATGCATTGCCCAATGTTTGCAATGTCTATTTTTGCATTTATTTCAGTGCTGCCTACAAATTTTAATCCGCGTTCTGTTTCTTTCTGCCCGTCAAGAATTATTTTGAATTCCGCTGTTTTTCCCAGAGTTTCCGGCTTTGGCGTGAAAACCAGTGTTACTTTTATTTTTCTTCCCGCCCCTATTTCCTGCATCACTGTTCTCCAGTTGTTTTCGCCTAAAATTTCCGCTGCGCCATCGGGAGAATCCGCTTCAAGAATTTCCACAATTCCAATTGAATTTTCAGCCCAAACTGTTTTTGCCAATAACCTTGCCAGTACTTCGCTTTTTCCCTCTTCAGAGCAGGTGTTTTCCATTTCGAGTTCCAGCACTGCATGATTGCCTATTGTGCTGCCAAGCCATTCCTGCTTGTCGACTTTTATGCAGCTCATTGCCGCTGTTGGAAAAGGCCTGATTTTTACTGCCAAAGGAATTTTTGCATCAAATTTTTTGCCTGTTTTCGGCTCTATAACAGTAACAAGAAGCTGCAAGGCAAGTGTTTCGTCTTTTTCAATTTCTGTGCCTTGGCTTAATTGCACTTTTACCATTTCAATTGTTTTGCTTTCCAATGCCTGAATTTTTGTCCCTTTGAGGGAAGAGAAAAAATTGTCCATTGCTTCCTTGTCAAGCAGGCTTTTTGTGCTTCCTGAAATTGAAACAGAAAAAATTTCAAGTTCAGCGGCAGTAAGGTTTGATATTGCAGTGCTAAGAGTTTCCTGCGTGTCTTCTTTTGTGTCTATCTGCGCTTCAAGCGCTTCCTCTGAAATTTCAAATACTTTTTCACTTATTATTTTTTCAACCGGCTCATCATAATAGCCGTCTTTTAATGCCTTAAAAACAATTTTTGTGCCTGGCATTGCACCCGCCAACTTAAATTTTGCCTCTCCTCTGCTGCTTGTGTTTGCTTTTTCTTTTGCAATCGAATTGTCAGCAAGAGTCCTTGTCATCCATATTTCAGCATCCTGCACAGGCCCTTCGTCTTCCGTTGAAACCAGTGCATTTATGTCTGCTTCAAAAAAAGCCGGAATTTCCTCTGGCTTTATTTCCAGGGCCATTGTTTTTCCCGCCTGTGTGTCAACCCAGATTGTTCCTGAAAAGATTTCTTTGCCATTGCTTGAAATTGTTGTTTCAATATAGCCGAGGCTGGGTTTTTTTGGAGTGAAAAGCAAATTGAAATTTACTGTTTCTCCCTGTCCAATGCCATCAAGGGAAAAATTTTCAATGTTTCCTTTTTTTGATTCCAATGTTTTTTTTGCTTTATTGTAAGCTATCAGGTTTTTGAATTCCACATCTTCCGCATTGCTTCCAATTATGGAAATTTCCGGCTTCTCAATTGCTGCATCGGAATTGTTTTTTATTTCAAAATTCAGGTTGTAATCCCTGTCAAGGCCAAGCGAATAATTTTCCCTCTGCAGCTCTTTTTCATGGTTGCCAAAAATCCATTCATTGCCGTAACAAACGCTTTCCCCGCAGTCAGTGTCAATTCCCTCTCCAAACTCCAAATCAAGTGTCTTTGCATACAACCCCTGTTTTGATGCAGTGCTTTCAGAATCCCCCAACTCAGAGTCTTCCGGAATCCGCAGAAATTTTCCTGAATTGCTTTCAAACCATGCCCTGTAATGCAATGCAAGCAGGCCATTTGGCTGGGTTTCTTTTTTCACCTTGAATTCAAAGCCCACAAAATATTTTTTGCCTTCCGAACCAGGCACAAATTCAATGTTAACCCATTTTGCCTCTGTTATCGAATCTGAAAGGTCTGCATCATAGCCGAGATTCGGAGTAAAGCTTTTTCCGCCGTAAACAGAATCAGGCATTGCAAATAATGCGCCAGTAATCGCAATTTTTTCTGTTTCAAGGCTTTGTTCTTCCCCAACCCTAAAATGAATTCCTCCCCTTGAAATTTCATTGTTTTCCTGGATTTCAATGCTGAACAATGCAAGGTATTCTTTTCCCGCTTTCAGCATGCCTGTTTTCTGGCTTCCATTAAAAATCCCTTCAAACTTCATTTCAGGCAAAGCACCTGAATTTTTTTGCCGCATCTGCAAATTGAATTCAATTGTTTCATTGGGCCACA
This sequence comes from Candidatus Iainarchaeum sp., assembly GCA_028713935.1. Taxonomy (GTDB): domain Archaea; phylum Iainarchaeota; class Iainarchaeia; order Iainarchaeales; genus JAGVNX01. The sequence goes on along the minus strand of JAQTNI010000012.1, from coordinate 12,527 downwards.
ATTGCATTGGAATTGTCTGGACAGAATTATAGCCGGGCATCTTTGCTATTGCAAAAACCTTTTTGTCGGCCTTTGTGGAAAATTCCGCTGTGCCATCAGGCATTGCAATTCTTTGCAATAATTCCCCGTTTTCCGCATAAATTTCAGCCTCTGACTCTTCAAGCATTATTTCACTGCTTTCAAAAGCGCTTATTTTTATTGTCGCAGTGCCAATGTCCAGCCGCACAATAAAATTGTTTTTGCCCCTGATGTCTATTTCCATTGCATCTGCAGAATTATCCCCAAATGTGGGAAATTTTTCCGCATATGCATAATAAGCCCCTTCAGAAACCCCTGAAAATTTTGCAATGCCTTTTGCATCAGTGTATTTTGCAGGATAGGGCATTGTTTCTCCCGCAGGGTTTTTGAGGACAACTTTTGCGTTTTCCACTGGCAATTCGTCTTCGTCAACTACGCTAACCTCTATTATGCCTGAATTCCCGCTTGTCAGTTCCTCAAGCTCAATTGTTGCTTCTCCCCTTGTTTCAACAGTTGTTTCATTCGGCAAATAATTCTCCTGCATTGCACTCACTTTGTAAGTGCCTTCTTCTTTCACTGAAAATTTTACTGTGAAACCTTCGCTTCCAGTTGTTTCTTCCGCAAGAAGGTCTCCGGAAGCTGCAAACAATTGCACTGTTGCATTTGGAATGCCAATTTTTGTGGCTTTGTCAATTACACTAACATCAATTGTGCCTTTAGTGGATTTTGCAGCAAACAATGTTTTTTCCTGTTCCAAACCAGAGCTTATTACAACTGCCGAATCCTGCATTATTTCATATTCTCCCGCATAATCAAAAGCGCTTATAAAATAGGTTCCAAGTTCAACATCAGTGAAAACAATTTCTCCGCGGCCATCTGTTTTTTTTTCATCCCGGACAAAGCCTTCTGCAGCGATCAACTGCACAGTAAAATCAGTGGCAGTAACAAGATTGTTTTCGGAATCAACAATTTTAACACGTATCTCGCCTTTTGGCGAGGCTTCTGAATTGCTTTCAAGTTGTACAATGCTTGAAGAAGAGCCAATTGTAAAATTTGCCTGCCTGTAATCAAGAGGCGCAATCAGCCTTGCTGAAAGAATATTGCATTCTTCCGGTTTCACTATTTTTATTTGACCGTCTTTGTCTGAATCAGTTGCTGTTTCCTGTGCAAGCCTGAATCCATTTGCACAGGACAATTTGATTGTAATAAGCTTTCCTGTTATGCGCGAACCGTCTGTTTTTTGAAAAACAATTGTTCGTTCATCAATTGTTTCGCCAAGCTTTTCAAGCAGGATTTCCTTTGAAAAAGAATCCGCAACAACAAAATCAGAGGAATAAACTGAATAATCAGTGCCATTTATGCTTTGTTGTTCAATTAAAACAGAAATTTCCGAGTCTTTTTTGGCATGCAAAAAAATTTTTCCGCCAGAATTTGTTTTTGCAGTTGCTTCAAGCCCATCAACAGAATATTTCACTTCAATGCCGCTTAACGCGCTTCCATCAGAGTTTTTTACAATAATTTCAAAATTTCCTTCCTGCGCTGGAAAAGCAAAAAACAGCGCTGTTAAAACTGCAGCTATTGCTATTGCTGCAAGGGCAATGCCAAAAACAATTTTTTTGTTTTTCAAAACCCGCCATGAAAAGCCTTCTCCTTGGCTTTTTGCCAAAGTAGGCTCAAATTCAAATTCCTTGTCCGGCTTTTGCGCAAGCAGCCTGTCCATTCTTCCCGGCATAATCTCAGAAAAATAACGAATTTCTAATATATAAACCCGCCTTTTCTTTTCTTAAAAAGAAAAGAAAATGTAGGTTGCCAAAAGAAAAGAATCCAAATCTTTGGTAAACATGCGCGATAAGCAGATAATTAAAAAATTGCCTCGGGCGGGATATGAACCCGCGACCTTTCGATTTCTCAATAAAAACCTATGAGTCGAACGCTCCACCAGGCTGAGCTACCGAGGCAGTCTTCACTCTCAATAATGCAAATTATTTTTTGTTTGGCTGGTTTTTAAAAGAAATCGTTTCAATTTTTCAGGGCTTTTGCGAGCATAGCGAACTAGATGCTGAGCATCTTTCTTTTCCAAGGTTTTCTTTTTAAGAAAAGCTTTTTTCAAAATCAAGCCTGCTTTTCACTTCAAGGCCGTGGTTATGCAGGATTATCCTGTCAGCATAGCCAATGAACAGGCCTGTTTCTATTACTCCCGGAACTTCTTTTGCCTGTGATTCTATTTCATACAAATCATAAATATCGTCAATTTTTACGTCCGCAACCAGGTTGTTTGATTCAGTCCTGTATTCCTTTCCGCCTATTTTTCTCAGGTGTGCTTCTCCAAGCTTTTCAAGCTGTATGATTGTGCGTTTCCATCCAAAATGCACTATTTCAAAAGGAATTGTGCCGCTTATTCTTTCCACAAAATCTTTTTTGCCCGCAACAACAATCAGTTCTTCAGCGCTTTGCGCAATCATTTTGTCGCGCACAAGGCTTGTTGAATCTGTTTTTACAAAATTGAAATCCCTGTCAACCTGTGAAACAAATTCAAAAGCAACATCAATTTCATTTTCATTTAAAGAAGTAACTGGAATTTTCAGGCTTGCAAGCAATTCAGCTATCCTGTGGGAAGTCGGCACAACGCTTACATTCAGGCCTTTTTCTTCAATTTCAAAAGCAATTTTTTTTAAGAAAGTTTCAGAATGCCCTGAAGTGCCCAGAGCCAAAACCATTCCCGGCTTTACATACCTTAAAGCCAGAGATTCAATTGTCCCTTCATTCAAAGCCATGCAAACCAAATGATAATTAGTCCCTTTGGCTATTTATTTTTTGTGCATGCCAAAAACCGGCATAAAAACAAGAAAATAACAAAAATAAGAAATTTAAAAATTACAATTCTATGCAGTCATTGGGGCAATTTGCAGCATTCTCCCCTATGTCGTTTGTATCATTGCTTCCGTTTTCACAAATTCCATTGTTATTGCAGGGCCCTTCTACAAGACAATCAGCAGGGCAATTTGAACTGTCTTCCCAGGCATCACAGGTTCCATTGTTATTGCATGGCGCTATATTTGCTTCGCATGCGGCCTCCTGCGCACTGTCAGCTTTAACACATCTTTCACCAGGCTCGCAGGTTACAGTTATTTCTGCGCTTGGCAATTGCCAGCAGGGAATTATTGGGCACAAAGCACTCGTGCTTTTAACACAGGAAACCTTTGCAATGCTGTTCCTGTCCTGTGCCAAAGAATTCATATTCACGCCGAATGCAGCCAAAGAATCTTTTGCTGCCTGATCATTCGGGTTAAGGCAAACATTTTCCCACGCATCGCCATTAGGATATTTTTCTTCCAAAGCATTGCAGGTTCCATTAACCAAATCCATTACTGCTGGAAGAACAAACAGCCATGCAAATCCAAGAACTACAATTACAGCCAAAACAATTACTGCAGGGGCAATTCCTTTCTGGTTCAATCAAACACCTTTTTCAATTTTGATTATGTTTCAGGTTATTCTTAATGTTTTTGGTTTTTACATTTCAGGCAAAGTTCCGCCAGTTCCATCGTCAATCGGAGGGATTGTATGCCCATCATCATTTGTCGGGTTATAACAATCCGCATTTATTCCATCAGAATCCAATTTGCAGCCAGCATACTGGTCTGGAGTGCATTCCTTTAGTACAGGAATTGTCAGAGTCCAACTGCTGCCAATTCCAAAAACTCCAGGATTCCATACGCATTTGGTCTGCACTGCACTTGCATACGTTGGAATAGGCGCTTGGTTGAATCCCGCAGCAGCATTTAATTGGGGAGAGCCAGCCGGAAGGCAAATATTTGCAATTTCACCATATGCCTGGCTTTGCGCATCACAATAAGCCTGCGATTGCTGAAAAGGGTCGCCAGCACAACCAGCCAAGGCAATTGTTGCCAATAATACAGGCAAAACAATTGCAATTTTCAAAGAATTTTTTTTCAAAAAAAACACCTTTTTTTTATTATCCAATTATTCCTATCAAAGCATTACGTTGCAGTAAAATTTTCAGCGCAAACAGCGCCTCCATCTGTCTTCACTATGCAGCCATCAGTGCAAGAATTCACTGTTACTATTGGAATCTGCCATTTTGCGAACCAGCTTGCAGGCCAAGTGTTATACGTGCAGGTTGCCTCAACAAAAGCAGTTTTTGTGGAATCTCCCTGCCCAGAGAAAGCAACCAAATCAGAAAGCAGGCTTCCCTGTGGCGGGACACAGGTTTTTGCTTCTGTCACGCCATCAGTATTTCCAAAAGTTGCTTCCAATTGATTGCAGCCATTTTCAAGTGTTTTTGCATCTCCGCCAACACAGCCAGTAATGGCAATCATTAAAATCAGCAGTACTGCAAAAAAAACCATTTTTTCTTTTGGCTGAATTTTCATTAAAGCACCTTTTAATTGTTTATTATAAGGCTTAAGTGGTTTTTAACCCTTGCGGTTTTTTTAAAAATCAGTTTTTTGATAAAAATTTAATACTATTCTGCAACCTATTTTACCATGGAAACTGAGCTTGAAGTAAAAATTCTTGGCATTGATGTTGAAAGCGTAAAAGCGCGGTTAAAAAAAATCGGTGCAAAAAAAGTGCTTGAACGCAATATGCACAGGTTTGTTTATGACTTAATGCCGGGAAAAACAGGCTATTGGTTAAGGCTGCGCTACAATGGTGAAAAAACAACTCTTGCAGTAAAAGAAATCCAAAGCAACAAAATTGACGGCACAAAAGAAACTGAAATAACTGTAAGCGATTTTGAAAAAACAAATCTTTTGCTGAACAAGCTTGGTTTTTTTGCAAAAGCCTATCAGGAAAACAAAAGAATCAGTTATAAGCTTGGCAAAACAGAAATTGAAATTGACTTTTGGCCAAAAATTCCCCCCTATTTGGAAATAGAAGCCAAAAGCAAAACAGAAATTGAAAAAACAGTGAAACTGCTCGGCTTTTCCCGTTCACAGGCAACTTCAATTGGCGTTGAAGAAGTTTACAAAAAATATGGATTAAACATCCACGATTTTAAAGAATTAAAATTCTAGTTTTTTCCTTAAATTCTCGCCACCTCCATTAAACAAATTTTTTCTTACGACTTGTGCGTTGTTCGGCTTAAACCTTTGCCTTCGTTTTGCTCAGGTCAAAGGGTTTAATGCCTCCAACGCACTCAACGTCTCCAGAAAAAATTTCTTTTTTATTTTGGAGGTGGTTCGAATGAATTTTGAAAAATTTGAGTTTCCTCTTCCAACACTGGAAGAGATAAAGATTGCCAAAAGGCTTGCTGCAAGCAACCCAGAAGATCTTGATGACAGGGACATCTGGATTCTCAATGAATTCTGCGGAAGTGATTCTTATGAATAGCGGAAATACAAACCCGCAAGGGATAATTAAAGAAAAAGCGGAAAGTTCTGCTATGCAAGACAGAATTGGCTTTGTTAGTGATGATTCCAGAAAACAGTTTTTCTTTGCGGTCAGAGAAGCAAGCGGCGTTCCAAGCTGGGATGCGCTTGCTGGAATGTTTAATATTTACAGAAGCCAATTTCAGAAATATCAATATGGAAAAACACTGCTGCCTGAAAAACTATTCAATTCAATGCTCGCACTTTTGCCAAAAGAAAAACAAGAATCTTTTTCTCCCCTGATTTTAAAAAAGTCAGGAAACTGGGGCATTGTAAAGGGCGGGAAAAATAATTTTGCCAAAAATTCTGACAAAATTATTGCAAGGTTAAGGGAAGGGTTTCAAAGAAAAGTCGCGAGCAGGGAGCTTTCAGAACCAGTTAACTTTAATGCGCCTTTATCGGAAGACCTTTGTGAATTTATTGGCGCATTTATTGGAGATGGATGCACAGATAGCTATGTTACAAAGCAAGGAAAATCAAAATATCATATTCAAATTGTTGGAAACAGTGTTTCTGACAAGGATTATTTGTTAATCAAGTTGTCATCGATTGCAAAAAACGTTTTTGATATTGATGCAAAACATTATTTTCGAAAATACAGCAAAGCATTGAACTTGAATTTATATTCCAAGCAGCTTTTCATGTTATTAACAAAAAGATTCGGCTTTCCAATCGGCCCCAAAACTTATACGGTAAAAATTCCTGACAAAATAATGAATTCTGAAGAAAAATTTGTTTTTGCCACCATTCGAGGAATTTTTGACACAGATGGCTGTGTTTTCCTCGACCAAAGAAAAATTTACAACAAAACATATCCAAGAATCTCATTGCAGACTGTTAGCGAACCATTGTTTCTGCAGTTGAAAGAATTCCTTTCAAAATATTTCCCTCTTTATGCGCACCACAATATCAAAAGGCACAGTTATTGCATTGAAGTATACGGCCATAAACAAGTAGAAAAATGGATGAAACTCATTGGATTTTCAAATTCAAGAAATTTAAAAAAAGTGAAAGCCTGTGGAGGGGATCAAACCCTCGACCTCCACCTTACCAAGATGGCATTCTATCACTGAACTACACAGGCAATAGCAAAAAATTAGCATTGAAAACAATTTTAATAGGTTTGGGCGCAATTTGTTTTCATGCCTCTTGGTGTACGCAGCAGAACTAGGCAAGCAAGGATTGGAGTGGCTAAGCATTTTCCACTGGAAGGCTCATTGCATACTGATGAATTGGGCAAAGACTATGGAAAAATTGCTGCAAGAGTTGTTACAAATTCGCCTCCTTTTGTCCGCAAGGCGCACCTGGTTGACAAAAAAGGGATTTCAAGGACTTTTGCAATTACTTTCCTGCCTGAAAGATTTCCAAATCCTGCAATCAGGGCAATACACGAAAAAATCAAGGGAAGGAAGCTTATTGGAGAAACTTTTCGCGAAAATGGCTATACAATTAGAAAAAATGTTTTGGCTGTTTTTGTTGTGAAAATTCCAAAATGGCTTCAAAGAGAGTTTCATTTGCCGGACCAAACCGCCAAGGTTCGTGTTTCTGAGTTTTATGCAAAAAGGCCTGGTGCAAAACCTGTTATTTATGCAGAGGTTGCAGAAATTTACTCTCCTGATTTTAAAGCACCCAGAATAAACAAATTTGACAGGAAGCAGGTGAATCCCCCAACCGAATTTTTGGAAACTGAAGGTTTCACTAAAGAGCAAATCTGGGAAAAACTTGGCAGAGGCAATGACTGGAGCGATGCCAGGCCTCGCTACGAAAAAGCGAAAGCTAGGGCGCGCCTGCAGCAATTATACTGGAGAAAAAAAATAATCAAATCTTTAACAAGCGGATAATTATTTTTTCCTTTTTCTTTTTTTTGTTACCGTTATCTTATTTTTCTTAAGTGAATTACGTGCTTTGATGCCCGGCTTCTGCTTGTTCTTTTATATTCGTGTTTTGTTACTTCAAAGCCGGTTTGCCTTGCAATTTGCTCAATTGCATGCGGAACATTATTTTCCCTTGTAGGTTCAAGAACAAATGCTGTTTCGCCGCCATTCCTTAGAATCCTGTGAAGCTCTTTCAAAGCCGATTCCAAGCTTGGCGCATGTGTTATCCCAAAATGAGAAAAAACAAAATCAAAATAATTGCCTTTCAGTGGCATTTTTTGTGCATGCCCGACATGCCAAAAAACATTTTTGTGGTTTTTCCATGCCGGCTCGCGCCGCAAGCTTAAGCCATGCGCTTCAACATTAGGAAAATCACGTGCAATTTCTGCAATTGCATTGCCTTCAAGGCAGCTTAAGTCCAGAACCCTGAATGCTCTTCCGGAATTTTTTCCAATTTGCATTCGCTGCATGACTTCCTTTAAATCAAACATGAGGTTTTCCTGGACTTCATAAAGAAAACTTTCTTTGTATCCCCATGAAAATTTTCTTGTTTCGGGATTTCTTGCAAGCCTGTCTGTGCCCGCAGCCCATTTGAGTCTTCGGGCAAGCAGATTTCTTTGGCGCTGGGCATCCTGTGAATCATGCCTGTTTAATTTTCTCAGCAAGTTTGCTCAACTCTTTTAACCTGATTTTTTCCTGTTTTCCGCTTTGCATGTTTTTGAGGAGCAGTTCTCCCTGTTTCAATTCATTTTCTCCGATTATTGCAACAAAGGGAATCTTTTTTTTGTTTGCATAATCCATGTTTTTTTGCAGGTTTCTCTGCATTAAATCGTTTTCAATGTTCAGGCCTGCTGAACGCAGTTCTTTTGCGATTTTCAGGCTTTCTTTTGCTGCTTCCTCTCCGATTGGAATAACAAGCAACTGTGTTTTTTGCACAGCAATTTCTTTTCCTTCAAGGCAGTCAATTAGCCTGTCTATTCCAAAGCTGATTCCAACTGCAGGCGTGGAAGGCCCGCCATAAGTTTCAATGAGCCTGTCATACCTCCCCCCGCCTCCAACGCTTATTTCTTCGCAGGAAACTTCAAAGACATTTCCAGTGTAATACTCAAGGCCGCGCGCAAGGCTAGCGTCAAATTTGACGAATTTCAAAATTCCTGCTTTTTCAGAATAATCAAACAGTTCCTTCAGTTCATTTAAACCTTTTTTGTCTTTTATAATTTTTTCAATTTTTTTCAAATCATTTTCTTTTATAATCTCCAGGATTTTTGTTGAGATTCCTTTTTCTTCAAGTTCTTTTGCAACTCCTTCTTTGCCGATTTTTTCAAATTTGTCAATGCTCCTGAAGCAATCGGCAAGCTGCTCGTTTTTTATTCCGCAGGCAAGCCCGATTTGTTCAAGCAATGCCTTGTTTGAAACCCGAATAAAAAACTTTAATCCAAGCTTTTTCATTATATTGCAGGCAATTGCAATGCATTCAAAATCTGCAAGCACTGAAGCGCTTCCGACAGTGTCAATATCCGCCTGTGTAAAACTACGATAGCGCTTCGCTCCGGGGCGGTCGTATCTATAAACAGGCCCAATCTGGTATCTCTTGAATGGCTTTGCAAGCTGGGGATTTGAGGCAATCACTCTTGCCAATGGCACTGTCAGGTCAAACCTTAATCCCAGCTCTCTTTCTGATTTGTCTTTGAAATAATAAATTTCTTCTTTTATTGCTTCTCCTGCACTGCCTTTTGCTGCAAGCAAACCAAAATCCTCCACAATGGGAGTTTCCAATGGCTCAAAGCCATAGGCTTCAAATTCTTTTCTAATTAAGTCTTCTATTGCCTGTTTTTTCTTTGCCTGTTCCGGCAAAAAATCCCGCATTCCGCGAACTGTCTGAAATTTCATGGCGAATCACTATTGTTCATTGTTGAATTTATAGTTTTTCTCTTTTGGAACGACTGGAGACTTTTCTCTTTTTTTGAAAAAGAGAAAAGGCTTAGGCCGCGACCGGGACTCGAACCCGGCTCGAAGGCTCCACAGGCCTTCATGCTAACCACTGCACCATCGCAGCCATTTTTTGAATCTGACAAATAAGGATTAATGGAATTCAAAATGTTCTTATATCTAATCAAGTCTCTAGAATTAGAAAAATTATTGCTGTTTGTGAAGTAAATTCCTTCTCATGGTTATCAACTAAAATAATTCCTTTTCATTGTTTTTAAAAGCCTTTCGAAGCGCTCGCTAAAGCTTTTCGAAGCGCTGTCGCTTTCGAAAACCTTGGAAAATTGCTTCGCAATGCTCGCTTTCGAAAGCCTTGGGAAAATTGTTTTGCAAAAGCTTGGCTTTTTCTGGCAAAACAATTAAATTCTTGGAATTCCAATTATTTAATGGTTTTTTTTATGGGTTTTTTTGATTTTAGCTGGCTTTTCGGCTTCTTTGAATTTTTGCCCCGCTTGATTTTTCCCAAGGAACAATTCAGGCAGATGCCAAGGTCTGGAATTGGCTCTGGCTTAAGAAGCGCAATTGGGCATAGCAGGTCTGCTTTGGCGCAAAGGGGCTGGAAAAGGCAAACCAGAATGCCTGTTGGCTCAAACCCGAAATTGCCAGGGAGCAGTGTGCAGCCAGGGCAGGCAAGAATGCCAGCCATGCGCAGATTCAGGCAGGCAATGCCTTCAGTAACCTCAAGGCCGCAAAGCGGCTTTTTTCAAAGGTCTCAACCCGGGCATAGGTTGAGAAGAAGAATTTAGTGTAGGCCAAGAGGCATTTTTTTTATGAATGAAATTGAAGAATTAAAAAAAGAAATAAAAAAAATAAATGAAAGAAATTCCAGAGTTGAATCAGACAAGGCATGGGAAACCAGCTGGGCAAGAAAAATAGTAATTTTTGTGCTTACCTACTGTGCAATTTCAATTTATTTTTTTGCTGTTGGGCTTCCGGCACCGCTTGTCAATTCCCTTGTTCCCGCACTCGCTTTTGTTATTTCAACGCTAAGCCTGCCTTTCTTCAAAAAGCACTGGGTAAAAAATTTTTATAAAAAATAGCTTCCAAACTGCAGGCACTTATATTAAAAGATTTGATGTTAAGGTTTTATTTATCCGCAGGGATATGGAAGCGGTCAAACCTGCCGGCTTCAGGCAGTCTTTTATTGGAAAGAAAATCTTGGCAATCCATTGATTTTCACATTGAATGATTGGAACAGGCCGGTCGCTTAGTGCGTTCGGGGGTTCGAATCCTCCTCCCTGCATGCAAATTTATAAATTTTAAAATTGTTGTTTGTGAATTTTATGGGCTTGTTGATATCTACTAATCCTGCGCGGAATTTTGAAGTGTTGGGCCAGGTTCCTGTTTCTCCACTTACTGAAATACAGGAAAAAATTTCTTTGGCGAGAAATGCTTTTCATTCCTGGAAAGAACTGGGCATTGATAAAAGGATTGTTTTGTTGAAGCCAATTTTCCAGGAATTTCAAAATAACAAAGAAATGCTTGCAAAGAATATGGCACTGGAAATTGGGAAACCCATTGTTGAATGCAGGAAAGGGGTTGAAACTGGCTTAAAATATTTCAACGATTTTTTGGATAACGGTGCTGCCTATCTTCAGGATGAAACAAAAAAAATTGAGGGAACAATTCATCACATCTCATTCGAGCCTTTTGGCGTTGCTGCTGTCATTTCTCCCTGGAACTTTCCATTTGGCAGTTTCATATGGGGCGTAATTCCAAATCTCATCGCTGGAAATACTGTGGTTTTCAAGCATTCTGAAGAATGCCCTCTTTATGGAGAAATTCTCGAAAAATTGATGAAAAAAGGAAACCTGCCAAAAGGGGTTTTTAGTGAAATCTATGGTGATGCAACACAAGGAGCGCAACTTTTGCAGGGAGATATTACCCTGATATGGTTTACTGGGAGCACAAGGGCAGGGCAAGCCATTTATCAAATTGCTGCTGGAAAATTTGTAAAAGTCCTTATGGAATTAGGCGGGAGCAATCCTGCAATTGTCTTTGAAGATGCAGATATTGGCAAAGCTGTTCCAAAACTTGTTGCAAGCAGGTTTACAAATGCGGGGCAATTCTGCGATGCTGCCAAACGCCTGATTGTTCATGAATCCAGGTTTGATGAACTCGTTGAGAAACTTGCGGTCAGTATCCAGGAAATCAGATTGGGCGACCCGCTTGATGAAAAAACCACAATGGGAAGCCTTGTGGCCAAGCGCCAAGTTAAATTATTGGAAAGCCAGGTAAAAGATGCAATACAAAAAGGCGCAAAAATAGTTACTGGCGGAAAAAAACCAGGCAATCTAAAAGGGGCATATTTCGAGCCGACTATTCTTGTGAATATCAAGCCAACAATGCGTGTCTGGAAAGAAGAGGTTTTTGGGCCTGTGCTTCCAATTGTTTCTTTCAAGACTGAAACTGAAGCCATCCGCCTTGCTAATGACACCGAATACGGGTTAGGCGCGGAAATATACACTGCAAATCCAGAAACAGCAAAGCGTGTTGCAGGTCAAATTGATGCAGGATTTATTGAAATTAACCAGGCAAACCATTGGCATGCCTCCAATCCATTCGGCGGTTTTAAAAAATCAGGCATGGGCAGGGAGCTTGGAAAATATGGCTTTCAAGAACTTTGCCAGATCAAGTTAATTTCGGAATAGCAAATTTTTATTTTTTTAATGCGTTTTCTTCAAATTCTTTTATTTGCCTTATTCTTTCTGAGTGCCTTTTTCCTGTTTCTGTTTCACCTGAAAACTTTGTTGACAAAAAAATTTTTGTTATTTTAATTGCCTTTTCTTCCGTAATGTTTCTCGCTCCAAGGCAGGCAATGTTTGCATTGTTGTGCTCTCTTGCCATCTGGGCAGTGAATTCATCATAAATAACTGCTGCCCTTATTCCTTTAATTTTATTTGCTGCAATGCTCATTCCGATTCCTGTTCCGCAAACAAGGATTCCCATTGCGTTTTCCAAATAAATTTTTTTTGCCAGTTCAAAGGCAATTTTTGGGTAATCAGCCCTTTCTTCGCTGAAAACCCCGATATCAATTAATTCAAATTCCGGTTTTAAGTATTCGCGCAATTTTTCTTTCAATGCAAATCCAGCATGGTCAGAACCAATGTAATACTTCATAACAACACCTTTTTTTTCTGCTAATAAAATTGACCCTACTGGGATTTGAACCCAGGTCTCAGGCTTGCTCCAACTTTTTTTGCAAACTTTTTGAAAGCTAATTTATGAGCGCTTCAAAAAGTTTCCGGAAGCCTAA
>JAQTNI010000011.1 GCA_028713935.1 Candidatus Iainarchaeum sp. | reverse complement strand
GCACGCTTTCGGAAAGGACTGGCTTGCTTTTTTGCTTGGCTGGCTTGTTGCTGTTATCGGCTTCATTGCCGCGACAACTGTTTCGCTTGGGTTTGCGAGATATCTTTCATCAATTATTCCAGTGCCAATTGTATTGACGGCAATACTGCTGATAATAATTCTTTCAGCAATTGACCTGTTTGGCATAGAAATTTCGTCAAAAATAAACATTTTTTTCACACTGCTTTCCCTGCTTGGAATGGCAATCATAATTGCACTGGGCCTGCCTTTCCTTGGAAAAACAGATTATTTCCAGCTTAACAACGGCCTTGCAGGAGTGCTCAGCGCAACAACACTGGTTTTCTTTGCATACATCGGCTTTGAGGCAATCGTAAAGCTTGGCGAAGAAACAAAGCACGCAAGGCAGGTTGTCCCAAAAGCATTGCTTGCAAGCATAGCAATTACAAGCATTCTTTACATTCTGGTTGCAGTCAGCGCAGTGAGCATAATGGCGCCTTCTGAACTTGGATCATCAAAAGCGCCTCTTGCGGAAGCTGCTGCAAAAGCAAGCGGCGCTGATTTCAGCCTTGTTTTCCTTGTTGTTGCATTGTTTGCAATGCTGAGCACTGTTCTGGTAAGCCTTATTGTAACTTCACGCGTGCTGTATGGAATGGGGGAAAAGCACGAATTTCCAAAAATAATAACAAAAGTCAGTTCAAAAACAGGCGCGCCTTATGTTGCGGTTTTGCTTGCAATGCTTGGGGCAATTGCAATGGCTTTTTTTTCAGACGTTTCAATCCTGGCAAGGGCAACAACTTTCATGGTTTTTGTGAGTTTTCTTTTTGTGAACCTTTCACTGATTGCGCTGCGCTACAACAGGTATTACCCTGGCCAAAATTTCAGGGTTCCATTAAACATTGGAAAATTTCCCCTGACAGCGGGCCTTGGCGCAATAATATGCGCTTTCATGCTCCTAGATTACTCAATGTTTGAATTGCTAGTTGCCGGAATTTTCATTGCAATCGGCCTTGGAATTTATTCCTTTGAAAAAAAATTCCGGCACAGGAAAATAACTGCTGGCAAAAAAAAGAAATGGGCCGTGGGATAAGGCACACTTTGCAATGGCTGTCGTCAGAGATAATCGCTCCACTACGTCCATTGCACTATTATCATTTTGTTTATTTGCTTTGCCATATCCTGGTTTTTTATTACTGTTAGTTTGATTTCTGTCTTGGTGCTGATGACATCATGAAGTGATTTGATATCCATGTCCACAAAAGACTTCGTTTTTTTGAAAAAGGAATCAATTTTTTGCACAAGGTTTTTGGGATACTTGGCCTGGATGATTAGGTCACCATAGGTTCCCACGTGATAGGTGTTGTCGGATTTTGTTTGTGGAGGGATAATCTTTACTTTCAGACCGATGGACTCGTAAAACCGCTTTACATATTTGTCCAATGGCGTGTTTCCAAAAATAACGGCGTAAGATTTGATTTTTTTTTGTTTAAGCTGTTCCATGATCTTTTTTTCTGTGTCCAAGTGTACCAATGCTTCCCAGATATGCTGTCCTTGCCAGCAATTGTACGGGTAGTCGCCTGCTTTAAATTCGGCAAACCAATGGTTGATGAGTTGCTGCCAGAACTTCATCATATCGTTTAGGGTTTCGAACGTAAAAGAGGAAAATTCCCCTTTGATAGATTCTGCACTTTTTGGCTTTTTGACGGTTGCCATGATTTCATCCTGAACTAACGCAAGTGTTTTTTGGGCTTCCAATAACCACGAATGACTGATTTGGAACTGGTTTTTTTTCCTTGTCAAAATGCCATCTTCCTCCAACTCTAATACCGCCTGCCTGACCGCCTGGAATGTGACAGATTTTCCATAGCGCCTTTGGATGAAGTTGGTTAGTTCGATCAGTTTGAGCGGGTGGTCGCTGATTAGGATTTTGAATATCAGGTCTTTGGTGCTGTTTTTCTTTCCCCACAATACCGCAATATCGTTTATCATTAAAGAATAAACTTTAATAAAATATTTAAAGTTTTTGCTTTAATAATTTTTGAAGGCAAAATATTATACTGCCCATGAGAGCATACTTCTTATGACAGCCCTCCTGTTTGACTACCCTTCTTACTTCGGCTTTACCGGTGGTTGGAATGACGACTTTAACCCGAACAGTACCTTCGCCTGACCAGAAGAAGGGCGGTTGGAAATGATGATTCGAGAGAGCATTCGAAAACGATTTGAGCATGCGCCACGCCATGCAAAGTGGAAAGATGTTCCGAACGAACAGTGGACTTCTTGGAAATGGCAATTACAAAATCGCGTGGACACTCCTAAAGGAATAGCCGAATTGTATGGGCTTGGAAAAAAAGAAACGGATGCCATTCGAAAGTCCAAGGAAACATTCAACGTCAGCATCACGCCGTATTATGCTGGTTTGATTAAAGATGCGCGCGACCCGCTGGGGTTGCAGGCTATTCCGCAACCCGAAGAATTGGAAAAACACGAAGAAGAATCCGATGACCCATTAAAGGACGAACTATTTACCCCCGTATTGGCGGATGGAAAATTCTTGGTTCCCGGTTGGGTGAAAAAAAACGGCATCAACGTTACCGGAGAAAAAATAGACCAAAAAACAATCGAACGAATTCCACTTGGAGCAAGAGTAAACGCTCTTACACACAAATACCCAGACCGCGTTTTGTTTTACACAACATTTCACTGCGCACTTTATTGCCGCCATTGCTTTAGAAAATATAAAGTATCCGACCCCAGCAGCGCGCAAAGCAAAAATGATTTCGACCTCGCCATCCAATACATCAAAGAACACCCCCAAATCCGAGATGTTATTCTATCCGGAGGAGACTTTTTTTCTTTTGACGATGAAAAAATATACGAAATCCTAAGCACACTAGCCAAAATCGACCATGTCGAAATGATCCGAATCGGTACCCGAAACCTGGTAACACTTCCCTACAGGATTACAGACTCATTAACAAAAATACTCAGTAAATATGCTCCGGTATACATCAATACCCACTTTAACCACCCCGCAGAAGTCACGCTGGACACATTGGAAGCATGCGAAAAACTATTGGATGCTGGGGCTCTATTGGGAAACCAAATGGTTCTCTTACGAAAAGTCAATGACAATGTAGAAATCGTTAGAAAACTCAATCACAAGCTATTAATGGTCGGCATCAAACCGTACTACATCTTTCTTTGTGACAAAGCGAAAGGAAACTACCACTTAAGAACTACGTTGGAAACTGGTTTGGAAATAATGGAAAAATTAAATGCCTGGACCTCAGGGCACGCTGTTCCACAATTTATCAAAGACATTGAAGGTGGTGGCGGAAAAATACCGTTAAGCCCAAACTACATCGAAAACATTCGAACCGATACGGATGGCAAAAAAATGTACACACTACGGAACTATAAAGGCGAACTTTTTACATTCAAAGACGTCTGAAGAACAGAATCAAAACCGCTTTATAGCACTTTATACCTAATGCTTTTTCAGCAGAAATGACAGAAACTATTTCGGTCGGACAATGAGCGGTTTGATTCTCTCGTAAAAACAAAAAACACCTGTTTAAAATAGATTTGAAAAAAAATTAATATATAAAAATAAGGCATTCAAAAATAAAAGGCTTGTTTTATGGTTCTGGAATGGATTATCCTTGCAACAATAATTGACAGCTTGGTTGGCCTTGCCGGAATATTTTCCCTCTGGCTAAGCAAAAAAAATCTTGAAAAAATTCTTTTTGCCCTGGTTGGCTTTTCAGCCGGGGCTTTGCTGAGTGGGGCTTTTTTCCATTTGCTAGCGGAATCAATAGAACCTTTGGGGACAACAATTGCATTTGCAAGCCTCTTCTTTGGGTTTATACTTTTTTTCCTGATTGAAAGAGTGCTGCACTGGCACCATTGCCACGAAGGAAAATGTGAAACACACCCATTGACATACCTTATCCTGCTTGGAGACGGCATACACAATTTTATTGATGGCCTGGTAATTGCGGCAAGTTTTCTTGTAGGAATTGAATTCGGGACAATAACCACAATGGCAATAATTGCCCACGAAGTGCCCCAGGAGCTTGGAAACTTTGGAGTCCTTATATACGGCGGATTCAGCAGGGTAAAAGCACTGGCTTTCAGCTTTTTGTCACAGGCAACCTGCGTAGCTGGCGGCCTTGTTGGCTTCCTGCTTGCAGCGCAGACAGGCTTTTCGAATTACCTGCTGCCATTCGCTGCAGGCGGATTTATTTACATTGCCGCAAGCGATTTGATTCCGGAACTGCACAAGGAAACAGAAACAAAAAAAGTAATTTTTTCATTTGCATTTTTTATAATAGGGGTTGTTTTCTTATACATAATGAAGGTTGGGTTTGAATAGCCAAAAACTATGCAAACTGATATACTTAAAAAATTTAGCAAAAGCCAATTAGTAAGTGGTTATATTGAAAAAAATTTTTGCAGTGCTGGCATTTTTTTTAATTGCTGTTTTAACGGCGCCTGTTTTTGCTGCGGACAGCAATGCGCGGGATACAAACAATGTCTGCGCTTATTTTTTTTACACACAGGACTGCCCGCACTGTGTAAACGTTGATGCTGCTTTAAAATCCGTGCAGGCAAAATATTCCAATTTTGATGTAAACAATTTTGACATTAACAGCCCTGGCGCTACAGAATTGCTGCACGAGCTTTACATAAAACCAGATTATTTAGTGCCAAAATATGTTGTGGATTCACAGGGCAATTACATCCCAGTATGGGACAAGACCCCTGTGCTGTTTATAGGCAAAGAGTACAGGATTGGGGACTTTGCAATGATTGACAAGTGGATTGAATCGCAGGTATTAAAGCATGCCACAAAAGGCCTTCCCTGCCCAGACCAGAACCTTGAAGCTTATCCTGATGAAAACATAAATTTTCCTGACCAAAATTTTCCAGCAGGCACAGACCAGAACACAGGCAGTGGAAATGGCGGATTAAACATCCCTGACAATACCACATTTATAATTGCGGGAATTGGAATTGTGATTCTTATTGCCGCAATTGTGCTTGCGCTTCGCTGGAGAAAAGAACCAGAGGAAAACAAGGCGGAAAGCGAAAGCCCTGAAAAAATTGCGGAAGCGCTTGCAGAAGAAAACAAAGAACCTGGAAAAAAATCCAGAAAGGCAGGCAAAAACAAAGCCAAAAAAGAAGAAAACCCGATTGAAGGCGCATAAACCTCTTCTGAATTCCTTGTTTATCAAAAGTTTAAGATTCTTTCTTTTTGGCAATTTCCTTTTCTGTTTATCAAAGATTCAGGACCTTGCACTTCTTTTCTTTCCAAAAGAAAAGAAGGGCAGAATAGGGGAAACCTGCTTCCAAAAGCCTTTTTTTATTTAAACCCGCATTCTTTGCATGCTTCTTGAAAAATTACGGGTCCTGGGAAATTCCGCTTCATGGGATTCCTGCGGGGGAGTAAGGCAAAAAAGCCTGAGGAAAGTGCATATCCCTGCTGAACTGGAAAACATTGTTTATGACTGCTCCAACACAAGCGAAAACTGCCGCCTCATGAAAGTGCTCCAGTCAAATTCCTGCATTCACGACTGCAATTATTGCGCAAACACCTGCAAATCGCGCAAGGAAGAGCTTGAGCCGATTGAGCTTGCGCAAAGCTTTAATTTCCTTGAAAAAAAAGGAATTGTCCAGGGCCTGTTTTTGAGCTCTGCAGTGACAGCTGATGCTGACAGGTCAACTGAAAAAATAATTGAATCCGCAAAAATCATAAGAAAAAAATTCGGGTTCAAAGGATACCTGCATTTAAAGGTGCTGCCTGGCTCTTCAAAAGAAAAAATTTTTGAAACTGCGGAATATGCAAACAGAATTTCCCTGAACCTTGAGGCAGTTGATGCGTCATTGTTTTCTGAAATGTCAAGCACAAAAAATTACCAGAACGATTTGATTAAGCGGCTTTTCTGGATTGATGAAGCAAACAAAAAAGGCCTGCTGCCAAGCGGCTTTACAACACAAATTGTTGTCGGCGCTCTTGGGGAAACAGACAGCCAGGTCCTGCAAAGAATGGACTGGCTTTATGAAAACACTTCCCTGCACAGGGCTTATTTTTCCGCTTTCTCGCCTGTAAAGGGAACAAAATTTGAATCGCACAAAGCCGAAAGCAAAAACAGGGAGCACATGCTTTACCAGGCAGACTGGCTTCTTCGCGTTTATGATTTCAAAAAAAAAGAAATTGAATCAGCCACTGGGGAAACCGGGAATTTTTCCCTTAATCACGATTTGAAACTGGACATTGCAATGAATAACCCTGACAAATTTCCCCTTGATATTAACACTGCGCGCAGGGAGGAATTGCTGCGCGTGCCTGGAATTGGCCCGAAAACAAGTGAAAAAATCATTCTGCTGAGGGAAGAAAAAAAATTCAGGGAAACAGAAGAATTGAAGCAGGCCGGAATTGCAGGAAGGGCGCTGCCATTTATCCAATTGGAAAAAGAAAAACAGGCAAAAATAAAAGAATTTTTTTAAAAAAAAGAAAAGCATATAAAGAGTTTTTGGCAAAAGAATTACTATGCCTGGAAATGCCAAACCCCGCGCAAAGCCAATAATTGCGCAAAAGCAGAGGCGCCCGCCTCTGAAGAAACTTTTCAATCAATACAACGGGCTTGTACTGCGCATAGCCCGCACTCATTTTCTCAATCCTGCAGACCAGCAGGATGCGCTTCAGGAAGTGTTTTTGAGATTGCAGAGGAACCGAGCCAAGCTCGACCCAGGCAGAAATATCCCAAGCTTAATTGGAACCATCGCACAAAATGTTTGCCACGACATGCTTCGAAGCAAAAGAATAAGGCCTGCAAATCAATTGCCAGAGGCTTTTTTTCAATACCTGGGAATTGACCTGCGCAGGGGCAGCCGCAAAGAATCCTCGGAAGCGCAATTATTGCGCAAAGAAAATCTGGAACTCGCCAAAAAGGCCATGCAAAAATTATCAATAAAAGACCAAGGGATATTGGCTTTGGCGCAGGCGCAATTGCCTTACAAGGAAATCGCAAGCCTGCTTGGAATTCCAGAAGGAACTGTCAAGTCAAGAATTGGCAGCGCAAGGCAGCATCTTTTGAAAATATTGGGCGAAGATTTTTTTGAAGAATAACGCTTTGGAAAAGCTTTTTATTGGATAAAGCAATTAATTTAATGGTTAATATGGAAATCCTGCCCCTGACAACAGTTGGAATAATTATTATCATTGCAATAGTATTCAGCATTTTTTTCAAAAAAATAGGGCAAAACCCTGTGCTTGGATATATTCTTGCCGGCTTTTTGTTGGGGCCTTTCTGGCTGAATTTTTTGCATCCAAGCGACCCGCTTGTAATCGGTTTTAGCGAACTTGGATTGTTCATACTGCTTTTTTATTTGGGCCTGGAAATGTCACTGAAAGACTTTCTGGAAGCAGGCTCAAGCGCAATCGGCCTTGCACTGATTGACATGACACTTTCAGTGGGGCTGGGTTTTTTGATAATGGAGATATTCGGCTTTGGCCTGGTTTTTTCAATCATAGTGGGAATGATGCTTTTTTCCACAAGTACAGCAGTGGTTGCAAAATTCTGCCTTGACAGGGGATTAATGCAGAGCCATGCCGCAAAGCTTGCAATAGCAATCCTTATACTGCAGGATTTTTTGGGAATAATATTGCTTGTTTTCATCACAAGCACTTCTTCGGAATCCAGTGTTTCTCCGCTTGCCTTAGGGCTTGCAGCGCTTGTATTTGCAGTGGCAGCTTTTTTTGCAGTTTCACACCTTTCAAAGCTGGTTGAAAAATGGCTGAAAGAAAACAATTTTGGCCATACAGAAGTAACGCTTTATGCGCTTGGCATTGGCCTGGTTGTTGCAACTCTTGCAAGCATCCTTGGATTGTCAACTGCATTAGGCGCATACTTTGCGGGATTTGCACTGGCAGAAACAGATTCAGGGCACAGGACAAAAAAGGATGTCGAATTTGTAAGGGATTTTTTCCTTGTTTTCTTTTTTGTTGCCTTTGGCACAACGCTTTTTTACAGCATTGAAGCCGGGCAATTAATGCTCCCTGCTTTTGAAAGCCTTGTGTTTTTGGGAGGGCTATGCATACTGCTTGCAATAAGCGCTTTGATAGCGCATTCCGTTTCAACACACCTGTTTGGGGGTTTCTTCGGGTTAAACAGGAAAGATTCAACGCTTGCGGCAATACTGCTTGTGCCGCTTGGAGAATTTGTAGTAATAATAGCAAACACCGCAATTGCAGCAAAAATTTTTTCAGGAACAGAAGCAACACTGCTGGCGCCAATTGCTTTTTTAGTGATTTTAGTGACAGTAGTAATATTCCAGCCCCTGTATAGCCTAAGGGCTTTTCATGAAAAAATATTTTCAATGCTGCCCCACCCTGAAAGCCAGAAGGAATCAAAACTCAGGCCGCATGACTCTTTTTCAATAAAACAGCTGAAAAAACTTGCATTAAACCTATTTGTAATTTTGTGCTTTGCATGGGTCGCTGTCCTGCTATACCAGGAACTGCCGCGCTTCGGAGTTCCAATCCTTTACAGCAGGCAGATTACAACTGCAATAATTTTCCTTTTCTTTGCAGCCTACCCCGCAATAAACTGCTTCTTGGCAATAAAAAACCTCGCCAAACACGCGAGAATTTAAAGAATTTCATTCTAATTTTTAATTATGATCCCTTCAAATCTGGCTGAACTGGTTACTTTTACCCCGAACAAGGAAGAGCCAATCCATAACTGGTTTTATTACAAAGAAGGTTATGCAAAAAAGCTTGTGGAATGGCTGGTTGAAGAATTCAAATTGGAGGGGCCGATTCTGGACCCTTTTTGCGGAGTCGGAACAACTTTGCTTGCTGCAAAAAACCTTGGATTGAAAAGCATTGGCCTTGATGCGAGCCCGCTTGCTGCTTTTGCAGCAGAAGCAAAAACAAGGAATTACAATCTTGAAGAACTGGAAAAGCAACTGGAAGAATTTTCAAAATTAGAGCCGAGGCAGATTGGAAAATTTTCAAACAAGCAGATAAGGCGGCTTTTCCGTGAAAAAAACCTTGATGACATTTTTTTTTATTACAAAAAAATAAATGAAATAACTGATTCGCGCACACGCAAATTATTTTTGCTCGCCCTGATTGACACAACAGGCAGGGTTGCAAATGTGATTAAAATCGGGGGCTCCCTGCGAAAACAGAAAAAGCCGGAAATGCCTGTAAAGAAACTTCTTCTTGGCAAAATAAAAAAAATGCTTTTGGATTTGAAGCAGGCGCAAAAAACAGGCCCTGAACCTGAAATTTTTGAGGATGATGCACGCACAGCAAAGCTGGAAGAAAATTCAGTGGGCTGTGCCATTACTTCTCCGCCTTACCTGAACAAAATTGAATACACAAGCGTTTACAAAATGGAATTAGGATTGTTTTTCAATGCACAGGAAACAAAATTACGGGCGCACATTGCGGATGCCCCAACAGGAAGGGATTATGAATCCAACCTTCCCCTAATTGCAAAGGCTTATTTTGAAGACATGGAAAAGGCAATGAAAAACATTTTTTTTGCATTAAAATCCGGGGGAAAGGCGGTTATTGTAATTGGCGGGGGCTGTTTTCCCTATGAAACAGTTGAAAGCGATGATGAAATCATAAAAATCGGGGAAAAACTGGGCTTCAGGCTAGTGCAAAAAATTGTTGCAAGGCAAATCCACTGCATGCGCTGCAGGACAATAAAAGTGGGAACAGTAAGGGAAAGCATAATTGTGTTTGAAAAGCCTCCCGCGCTTTGAACCAAAAACTTTTTTAAGAATTAACCACTAATTTCTCTGGTTGCATGAATGTTTTTGTCTGTTCTGAAGAATTGATTTTCAAGAGCATTGCTGCGCAGATAGCAAAGGCACTGGAAAAAAAGCCGTCAAGCGTGATTGCCCTTCCAACAGGAAGCACTCCGCTTGGGTTGTATAAGGAGCTTGTTGAAAAGTTTGAGCACGGGGAAATAGATTTTTCAAAAGCAATTTTCATGAATCTTGACGAGTATGCCGGCTTGGCTCAGGGGCATTCGCAGTCATATGCAAGGTTTTTGAGGAAAAATTTTTTGGATAAAATAAATGCTTCTTCAAAAAACATTTTTTTGTTTGACGGAAAAGCAAAGGACATGAAAAAACAGGCTTTTGAAAGGGAAGCGCTTGTAAAAAAAAGAGGCATTGACATTGCACTGCTCGGCATCGGGGAAAATGCGCACATTGCCTTTAACGAGCCGGGCTCGGGCTTTGCCTCAAGGACAAGGATTGTAAAGCTTGCGGATGCAACAAGGGCGGTCAATGCGCGATTTTTTAAAACCAAGAAAGGCGTTCCAACTCAGGCGATTACAATGGGCCTGGCAACAATAATGGCAGCAAAAAAAATTATTTTGATGGCAATTGGAAAGAAAAAATCATGGGCAATAAAAAAAATGCTTGAAAAGGCAACTGAAAAAGTTCCAGCGTCAATACTGGGAAAACACGGGAATGCGGAAATTTATTGCAACGAAGAAGCTGTTTTTTTGCTTGAAAGCGCATTGTCAATTGAATATAACGGCACAACTGTTTTTTCTGAAAAAAACCTGCCTAAAAAAAAAAGAATAATTTTCATTTCCCCGCACCCCGATGACAGTGCAATTGCGGCCGGAGCAACCCTTTCAATGCTTGCAAGGCACAACAATGTTCTTGTTTTTGTAATGACTTCCGGGCACAGGGCAGTGAAAAACAACCAGAGCAAAGAGCAAAAAACAGCAATCAGGCGGAGAGAAAGCATTGCGGAGGCAAAAATCCTGAAAACAAAACCTGTTTTTTTGCAGCTTGGTTTTTATGATGAGGGGGAAAAAAGCTTTGTAAAGGACAAAAAAAAGATTTTTCAGGCATTGAACAAAACAAGGCCTGACATTGTTTTTTTGCCCCAGGAAAGCGACACGCATCCAACGCACAGGTTTGCAAGAAGAGTGGCGCTTGAGGCAATTGAAAAGCTGAAGAAAAAACCTGAAATTTGGGATTATGAAACTCCATGGGGCCTGTTCACGCACAAGGGGTTTAATGCAATTGTTGAATTCTGCAACAAAACTCTTGAAAAAAAAGATGAGTCCATAAAAAAGCATGTTTCGCAGACAAAAAGGACAAAGTTTGAAGTGGCCGCAAAAAACATTGCAAGATTCAGGGCAATAACAATTGGCGAGCAAATTTTGTCTGATTTTGGGAGAAACCCGCCAAAAACACTGCCTTTTATGGAATTGTTCAAAATAGAAGGAAAGCAAAAGGAATAAAAAGGATTAAATCTTATTTAATTAATGGAATTTACCTCGTAAAAAAAAGTGTGGGTTATGGGAATTGTAAAAATTGTTTTGGCGGGAATCGCGGCAGGAATTGCAATTTTGATTATTTCAATGGCATTTTCATATTTTTTTCAGGCGGCTTTTGGCTTTGATGTCTTGTCGCTTGGCGGAATGCGTGCAGCAAACGACCCGATAATGGCGCTTTTCTTTTTGCACCCGTTCGTAATTTCATTTGTAGTCGCAATCTTTTTTGAGAAAACAAAAAAGGCTTTCAGCGGAACAGCAACTTCACAGGGATTAAGCCTTGGCCTGCTTGCTTGGCTTGTTTCAAGCATTCCATCGGCATTCATTGTTTTTTCAAGCATGAATTACCCAATAGGATTCACATTGAATTCCCTCATAGGACCTTTGGTTTACATGGTTATTGCAGGAATTATAATTGCAAAAATTATGCAATAAACTTTTGAAGCGCTCATTTCATTCGCTTTCAAAAGTTTAATCAAAAAAATAAAAAAAAATTTTTAAATTAAAAATGGAGGTATAACTTATGCCAGCAAAAAAACCATTTGGAGGATACTCAATCTGCTTCAAGGGAGACACTGACACAATGGAAAAAGTCTTCGGAACAGGAAACATCGCTCCAAGCGAAATGACAAAAAAACTCTGGGCACACGTAAAAGGAAAAAAATTGGCCGGAAAATAAGTTTTTTAATCAAAAATAAACAGGTGGTTGGGAAAGAGCGTCAAAGCTCTTTTCTCAATTTTCTATTTTTGAGCCTTTTCTCTGAAGAGAAAAGCCTCGGGAAAAGAGGCTTTTGCTGTGCAAAAGCTTTGAATTGCAATACCAAAACATTCATTTAAAAAAATTCCCAATTCCTAATTAGGTAACAATTTGCCCTGGTAGTCTAGCGGTTAGGATGCGGCCCTGTCACGGCTGCGACCCGGGTCCGATTCCCGGCCAGGGCGCTTAATCTTCTATTTCTATAGTGCAACAGGCGCAGAAACAAATCGCTTATTGTCGGAACAAAACAAACTATTAAAAGAAATTCTGAAACAATTGAAATTGAAAGGAAGCGGATAAAATGACCTTTTTTTATTATTTTTCATCTTCAGAAAATAGCATGAAAAAGCCAACCAGAACAATGCTTGACACCAATACTTACGAGATTTTGTACAAAAAAGAATTTTCCAAAATCTTGCACAAAATCGAATCAGGCGAACTCATAGTTTACGGTTGCGGAGTAATAAGAAATGAATTGCGAGAAATACCAAAAAGCGTCACAGTGGATGGAAAAAATTACCGAGGATTATTGCTTTCAATTTATGACCAGCTTACAAAAGACCACACTTATCCAGTTGAAAGCCTTGCAGAAACCCTGGCAGAAGAATATTGGAAATCATATTCTGGCGGAGTAGCAAAAAGAAAAATATTCCCTGACTTTCTTATTGTGGCAGTTGCAACACTCCACAGGTTAGACATAGTTGTTTCAGAAGACGATAAAACAATGAAATCAAAGCTTGCAATGCAAGCATACGAAAAAGTCAATGCCAAAAATTGCTTGGAAACACCAAAATTCATTTCAATAGAAGAACTGGTTTAAGCCTTGAGACTAGCCATAAGCTTCTTGGTGTAAGCCTCAACACTCTTCGAATAACGAGCCTTCTCAAGAACAGAAAAAAGTTTCTTAAGCTCTGTAATTTGTTCCTTG
Organism: Candidatus Iainarchaeum sp.; assembly: GCA_028713935.1. Lineage (GTDB taxonomy): Archaea > Iainarchaeota > Iainarchaeia > Iainarchaeales > JAGVNX01. The sequence continues at coordinate 18,072 of JAQTNI010000011.1, read as the reverse complement.
GAATAAGGCCTTTCAACAACACAAGTTTGCGGATACATACAAAATCACACACTACACAACAAACAAAATAATGTTCCCGAAACAGTGGGTTTCGGGTAAGTCTTCAACTCTTTTAAGGTGTTTTTCTTCCCATGCGAGAAGATCCCCTAAAAGATACAACTCTAAAATAATAATGCATACGAACCATTAAAAAAATAACGATTATCGCTTTTTCAGCAATTACTTACTATTGCCCATACAGAAAGCCTAGCCAATTTCAGCCGCAACGATTTAAAAAACCTGCTCAGCAATGGAATTGTATTGGTTGCTTTGGTACTTGAACTCATTGCATATTGTTTCGGCCAGGGCGTTAAACTTTTTTTCAGGCGCCTTTTTTTCAGAATAAGCTTATGCGTCGTCTTCAACAGGCCCAAAAGAACGCCTTCTTCTTCCTGTGGGGCCTTCTGCCTGTTTGTGCCTGTGTCTTGCAACAAAAACAGTTGAGTCTAAGCCAAGCTTCCATTCGATCTCAGTTTGCTTGTGGGTTCCGCTGTTTTCCTTTCTTCCAACAAAGCCCATTCTTCTCGTTGTTGAAGCTCTCCTTGTTGTTTGCTGCACAGGAAGCCCAAGTTCGTGAGGCATTGCGCTTTCTATTTTTGAATGAGGAAAAGTGCCTCTTCTGCCATCACGGTTTCTTGCATTTGCAATTTCTGCATCAGACATGCCTGCACGCCTCCTGCCCAGAACAACGCTTTGCAAAAAATTAGTTGGCATTGCCCTGCGTTCAGGAACAATGCGCCTTTCTTTGATGTTTTTTCTGCGCTCCTCGCCAATGTAAAGTGTTCTTTTGGCATTGGGCGCTGGACCCACAACTCTCACCCTGACTCTTCCTGTTCTGCGAGGCATAAAAACCAGTAATAATAAAGAGGCATTATTTATAAAAGTTTCCCAAAAAACTGCCTTTACTGCCTTCAAATTCCGCAAAAAAAGGCGCGATTATTCTCTGGTTTTTGTTGAGCAAATCAATTGCTTTTTCATCTTGTCCTGAAAGTTGCCAATTGAAAACCGGCAGGTTTTCCTGCAAATGCAATTGTGAAGAGGCTTTTGGAATTGCAACTGCGCCTTTTTGCAAAACCCATTTGAGGCAAATCTGGGCAGGGGTTTTTTTGTATTTTTCCGCAATGTTTCTTATAACCGGATTCTTCAGAATCCCGCCCCTTCCAAGAGGCGAATAGGCAGTGAAAATAATTTCCTTGTTCTTGCAGTAATCTAATAATTTTTTTTGGTAAAGCAATGGGTGAAATTCACATTGGTTGTTTGCTATTTCAATGCCAAGCTCTTGTGCTTTTGGCAGCGCTTCTTCCAGGTGCGGGATTGTAAAATTGCTTACGCCAATGGATCTGGCAAGGCCTTTTTTTTGCAGTTCGGCAAATGCTTTAAGCGTATTTTCAATTGGAATTTTTTTGTTTGGCCAGTGGATAAGGTACAAATCAAGGTAATTGGTGCCAAGTTCAGCAAGGGCTTTTTTGCAGGCTTTAATGGCTTTTTCAAATTCAAGGTTTTTTATCCAGGCTTTTGAAGTCAGAAAAAGCTTTTCCCTTGGAAAATCCTTTATTGCTTCGCGGATTTCTTTTTGATTTCCATAAATTTCAGCGGTATCAATATGGGTGTAGCCGATTTCAAGGGCGATTTTGATTGTTTCAATGCATTTTTTGCCTGTTAATTGCCATGTGCCAAGGCCAAGCAGGGGAATTGAATTTCCAGCCTTAAATTTTACAGTAGGAATTTGCATGCTGCAAGCCCTTTCAGACAATCAGAAAACAAAAAAATTATGCCTCAATTATTTTTTTGACGTCTTTTTTTTGTATTACCAGTTCAAGGCCGCCTGCGGCCGCTTTTGCGTTTATCAATTGGCCTTCTTTCCCTGTAAAACCTGAACTGCTGATTGTCATTCTCAAGTCAATTTTGAATTTGTCGCCTGCAATTTTCTGGATCTGGCCGCTGACAGTGTTAACTTCAAAACTGCCTTCTGATTTTGTGCCAATAATGCTTCCGCGAAGGCCATGTGAAACAAGGTTAATTTCCTTTATTTTGCCTTTTCCTTTTAAAAAAATTCCGTAAGTAATCTGGTTTTCTTCCGCAAACTTTTCAATTGAACTCATTATTTCAGAATTATTGCCAATCTTAAGAGACAAAAGGTTCTCAGCCATCAAATCACCCCTATAAAAAATGCCGAATTTCCACACTGCTTGAAAAAATTACCTCTTCAATCTATATTTAAATCTATGGCAAAAACCCCGAATAATCGACAATTGATTGATTTTGCAGTAAAAAATTGCAATAAAAAACCCAAAAGGCTTGTGAAAAAATACAGGGCCTTGTACTGCAATAAAAAAGAATTAAATATTCCGAATTCCTTATTTGTTGAGTGAGTTTTTTGGATTCCCTTGAAAAAATGTTTGACCCGAAGTCAATTGCGATTATTGGCGCAAGCGACCATCAGGACAGCATTGGCCAGGCATTAATGAAAAACCTTGTCGGAAGCGGTTATTCTGGAAGCATTTATCCTGTAAACCCGAAAAGAAAAAGTGTTTTTGGAATCCATTGTTACAGAAGCGTTGGGCAAGTTCCGGAAAAAATTGATTTGGCAATAATTGCAACCCCTTCCTTTACAGTTCCAAAAATTGCAAGGCAATGCGTTTCTGCAGGAGTAAAATCAATAATTGTAATCAGTTCAGGCTTTTCAGAAATAGGAACAAAAGGAATTAACCTTGAAAAAGAATTGAAACAGGCAATTGCAGGAACAGGAATAAGGCTGCTTGGGCCGAATTGCCTTGGTTATATACGACCTGACAAAAAAATCAATGCCAGTTTTGCAATCAGGAATGCCTTGCCGGGAAAACTTGCCTTGGTAAGCCAGTCAGGCGCTCTTTGTTCTGGAATCCTGGATTGGGCCCAGAAGGAAAATGTTGGCTTCAAATATTTCATTTCAATTGGCGGAATGCTTGACATTGGGTTTGGCGACATTATTGATTTTCTTGAAAAAGACACTGAAATAGAAAGCATTATTGTGTATATGGAAAGCGTGAAAAATCCTGAAAAATTTTTGGAAGCAGCAAAAAAATTTGCAAAAAAAAAGCCGATCATTGTTGCAAAATCAGGCAGGTTTGAAGAAAGCGCAAAAGCGGCTGTTTCACACACGGGCGCAATGGCTGGCAATGACGAGGTTTTTGACGCGGCATTCAGGAGCGCAGGCATTGTAAGGGTGGAAGGAATCCAGGATTTGCTTTCCTGCTCAGAAGCCTTTTCAAAACAGCCTGTTCCAAAAGGAAACAGGATACTCGTAATAACAAATGCAGGCGGGCCAGGAGTAATGGCAACAGATGCAATAATAAAAAACAAGTGCAGGCTTGCTTTCCTTTCCAGAGAAACAATGAGAAAACTCAACAGGGTTTTGCCGAAAAACTGGAGCCACAACAATCCAGTGGATATTCTTGGAGATGCCTCCCCTGAAAGATATGCAAAAGCATTTGAAACAGCCCTCAAAGAAAAAAATTCTGATTGCATAATTGTAATTCTTACTCCCCAGGCAATTTCAAGGCCTGATGAAGTTGCAAAAAAAATAACTGAAAAAGCAAAGAATTCCGGAAAAACAATTCTTGCAAGCTGGATAGGGGAAAATTTTGTTGAATCAGGCAGGGAAATATTGCAGCAAAACAATATTCCGTGTTTTGAAACCCCTGAAGAGGCAGTGCGGGTTTTCAGTTACATGAACCAGTACAGGGAGAACATAAAAAACATTTATCAACCCAGCTGCGAAATTCCCGCAATTCAGAGGCCAAACAGGGAAAAAATTTCCGCAGTAATAAAAGAAGCCATTAAGCAAAAGAGGGCAGTGCTAAATGAAATGGAATCAAAAGAAATCCTCAAAGCGTATGGAATTCCGGTTAATGAAACACTATTTGCAAAAACAAACGGAGAAGCATCGCAGAAAGCAAGGCAAATAGGGTTTCCAGTTGCAATGAAAATTGTTTCAAACGAAATAACCCACAAAACAGATGCAAAAGGAGTGGCATTAAACCTTGTTAATGAAAAAGAAGCAGAAAAGGCATTTTTGCAGATTGTGTCGGGTGCAAAAAAATTCAATCCAAAAGCAAAAATTGCAGGAGTAACAGTGCAAAAAATGATTGATTCTTCGGGATTGGAATTGATAATAGGCGAAAAAACAGATGTGACTTTTGGAAAAGTCCTGCTGTTTGGGCTTGGGGGAACAGCAACGGAAATATACCAGGACAAAAGCCTGGAATTAATTCCCCTGACAAAAAATGCGCCCTGCCAAATTGTCCAGAGGACAAAGGTTTACTCCCTGTTAAAAGGATACAGGAACAAGTTTAAGGCGGATTTGGCGGAATTGGCAGGCATACTTGAAAAATTCTCAAATTTTGCAAACGATTTCAAGGAAGAAATAGAAGAAGCCGACATAAACCCATTGCTGATTTCAAACGGAAAACTGATTGCAGTTGATGCGAGAATAGTGCTGGCTAGCCGCCAAAAAACTGGCAAATAACATAGGTTTAAAAATAGCGTGAATTATAATTCACATATGGGCAGGTGTGAGAAACAGCTTTTTTTCGGCATGTTTGCAAACAGGCTCAAGGTGCAGATTCTGGAAGAGCTCATGGCAAGGCCAATGGGAGTGACAGAGCTTGCCGGTGCGCTTGACGCCGAAAGAAGCAAGGTTTCACATGCTTTGCTTTCAATGAATGCCTGCAGGATTGTCCATGCAGAACAGGACGGCAGGCAAAGGCTTTATTCTGTGAATAACAAAACTGTTTTGCCAATGATGAGGATTGCTGAAAAGCATGTTGCCGGCAATTGCGAAAAGTGCCTTGCAATGAAACAGGAAAAGGGGGATTGATTTTATGGAAACAAAAAAAATTGGAATTGTAATCGGGGTCGCAGTAATTGCAGTTGTCCTGATTGCATTCATGGGAATTGCAACTGGATTTTTTGTTTTGCCCAACAATGGCGATGTAAAAAAATTCGGGACTTTTTCTTATCAGGAAAATGCAACTGTTGAAAAGATTGACGGAAAGCCAGTTGTAAGGCTGTTTTCAACTACCTGGTGCCCGCACTGCATCTGGATAAAGGAAACTTTTGATTCAACAATGAAGGAATATGTTGCGCAGGGAAAAATTGTTGCTTATCACTGGGAAATAGACACTGGCGCAGACACTCTCAATGCGGCAACAACAAAAATTCCAGATTCTGAAATTGCAATTTTTAAAAAGTTCAGCCCTGAAAGCAGGATTCCTGCATTTGTTTTTGGCGGAAAATATTACAGGATTGGCAATGGTTTTGAAGCTGAACAGGACCTTGCAAAGGAAAAAGCTGAATTCCGGGCAATGATTGAGCAATTGCTGAAAGAATAAGGGCGATTGAATGGCAAAAACAGCTGTTGTAAAATATTTTGAAGACAAGTGCATTGGCTGCAAGGCCTGCACAGTAGTGTGCAGCAACTGGGTTGAAAATGGCGAAAAAGTACGGCCTTTAAAAACAAAAATTTCCGGCAAGGAAATAGAGGAAAACAAAAAGGCAGAAAGCGCCTGCCCAGTAGAGGCAATCAAAATAATTGAAAAATAACACAGCTTTTTGAAGCGCTCGTTCCACTCGCTTTCAAAAACCTGGGAAAAATTGAAATGTGTGCTAAAAATGAGCCTTAATTGGAAAAATGCAATGGAATTGGTTTCTTATTCCAACGGCGGCATTGTAAGCAAAACATTGTTCAGGACAAAAACAATTGATGCCACGCTTTTCTGCATGGCAAAAGGAACTGAAATTTCGGAGCACACTTCAACAAAAGAAGGCATTGTCTTTGTAATTGAAGGCAAAGGAATTTTTTCCTGAAAGGAAAAAAAATTCCAATGCTTGCAGGCACATTTATTCACCTGGAAAAAAACGCAAAGCACTCTTTGAAGGCAGGAGAAAACGCTTCTTTTGCCCTGTTGCTTTTTTCTAATCTGAAAAAATGAGTTGTTTTTATGGAATTAAAAATTGATTTTTCAAGCAAAAAAACAATTGCAGGCCTGATTGCGCTGGTATGCGTAATTGCAATTATTGCTTACCTGCCCGCAATACTTATTTCAACAAACCCGCAGGCATGCACTGTTGACGGGGTTTGCGAGCACGAGCAAAGGCTCAATCTTCTGATAGACCTTGTGCCTGTTTTTGTCCTTGCGGGCATTGTAATTGGCGCAGTGATTTTCTTTTTCATGTCCTCAAAGCTTGACAACAAGCAAAAAGAAATCAATAAAGTGACCGAAACATTGGTGCAATTTTTGAACAGGGATGAAAAAACAGTTGTGCAAAAAATACTGGAAAACAATGGCAAGGTTTACCAGTCGGAAATTTCGCGCATAGAAGGAATTGGAAAGCTAAAAAGCCACAGGATTCTCCGGAGGCTTTCAGACAGGAAAGTAATTGAAATTGAAGGCCATGGGAAAACAAATATTGTAAAACTGGCAAAAAACATTCAGGAAGCGCTAATTCCAAAATAATCCGTGCTGCTTGTTTATCAAAAGTTTAGGCTTCTTTCTTTTGGGCAACTTACACTTTTCTTTCTTCTCAAGAAAGAAAAGGGCAGGGTTTCAGCAAGCCATATTAATGGTTTCAGCTGCTATTTGTTCAGGTGATTTTGAATGCCTGAAAAAACTTCAACTGGAATAAGAGAGGGCAATAAGCGCAATATTGCCTTGGCGGAAATTGGCGTAATCGCAGTTGCAATAATTATATTTTCTTACTTTGCCCTGCCAATGTTTTTCACAAATGTTTCAGCAGGCTCAACAGGCCTGCAGACATTGCCTGCAAATCCTGCAAATAACTCAATAAGCAAAATTACTCTGCAGGTGCAGATTCCCTGCCAGGGCCATGCTCCATTAAGTTCAGGGGAATTGAAAAAAATTTCCGGGATCGAAGGAGTGCAGTTCAGCCTTCCGAATTACTTTGAAGTGTCATTTAACCCTGCAAAAACATCAAAAGAGCAGATACTTGCAGCAGGCATATTCAGGCAATTCCCTGCAAAAATTACTGCAGGGCAAAGATGAGAATTCTGGATTTCAAATTTCAGGTTAGATAATGGGGAAGAAAAATGATAGCGGAATTTAAAATATCTGGAATCCATTGCAACAGCTGCGTGTCCCTGATAAAAATGAGCATAGAAGAATTGAAAGGCATAAATGAAGTGGCTGCCGGCAGGGAAAAAAATTCAATTAGGGTGGATTTTGATGAAACCGAAACTAATATCCAGGAAATAACCAAAAAAATAGAAACAGGCAATTATAAAGTGGTTTCTCAGAGCAAAAAAACAAGGTAAAGCGAGGATGGTAAAATGGGATTAAATGGGCAAACAGAGCCAGGCAAAATTATTGATGCTGAAAGCAATAAGCTTCAGCAAGAACAGGTTAAAGCGGAAGAAGCAAACTCTTTTGCAGATGCTGTTGAGACAAGTGCAAATAACCAGGTGCAAAGCGAAAGCCAAGAAGAAACACTGGCCCAGGCCCCTGCAGTGCAGGCTGCGGCTTTGAAGCACATAAAAATAAAGATAAGCAATATGGTCTGCGAAAGCTGTGAAAAGAGAATTGAAAAATCGCTTGAAAAAATTCCCGGCGTAAAGCATGTGAAGGCAAGTTACGTGGAGAGCACTGCAAAAATAACTTATGACCCGAAAAAAGTTTCCCTTGAAAAAATTGCATCTGCAATAAAAGAAGCAGGATACGGCTCGGAACTCAGCCCTTCCAAAAGCAGAGTTAATAACAAAATGGTTTTTGCGGCAATTGGAATAATTGCTTTGGCAGCCCTGATAATTTCTTATTTTGCTGTTTCCGCAACTCTTGGCCAGATGAATATTTCAATTCCTGAGCTTGATGTAAACACAAGCGCAGTAATAATATTTTTTGTTGGGCTGCTGACAGGCTTCCATTGCATAGGAATGTGCGGAAGTTTTGTGCTCAGCTATACTGCAAAGGCAAGGCAGGAAAACCCGAAAGCGCTTAACCTTAGCCTTCATGGCCAATACGCACTTGGAAAAATAATTTCCTATTCAGCAATAGGGGGAATTTTTGGGTTAATTGGAAGCGTATTTGTATTCAGCCCTGCAATAAGGGCTGCAATAGCAATTCTTGCAGGCGCATTTTTGATATTGTTCGGATTAAAAATGCTCAATGTGCATCCTGTTCTGAGAAAGCTTAGCCTGCCCCAGGGATTTTTCAGCAGGCTGCGCATAGGCCCTTTAAAGAAAAGCTCAAACCCAATGCTTGTTGGGCTTGCAAACGGCCTGTTCATTGCCTGCGGGCCATTGCAGGCAATGTATATACTGGCAATGACAGCGGGCTCTTTTATCGGAGGCGCAAAGATATTGCTTGCATTCGCCGTAGGGACATTAATGCCAATGCTTGGCTTTGGTGTTTTTGCCTCTTTGATAAGCCATACAATGCAAAACAAAATTGTAAGGCTGTCAGGCGCAATTGTCTTGATAATGGGCTTGTTCATGATAAACAACGGGCTTGCCTTAAGCGGAAACCAGGTTTCTTTTCCGATTGCAGCAGGGGATACAGGGCAAACAGGAACAGTAAACCCGAACAATGGCCCAGGCTATCAGGTAATTAGCATGGATGTTGTCAGCTCAGGTTACAGCCCGAACAGCTTTGTCCTAAAAACAGGGATTCCTGTAAAATGGGTGATTAATGGAAAACAGGTAAACGGCTGCAATGGAACAATAATTGTGCCAGCATATAACCTCAATATTCCAGTAAAACAGGGAGAACAAACAATAGAATTTACCCCGACAAAAGCCGGCGTAATCAACTGGAGCTGCTGGATGGGAATGATACAGGGAACATTCATTGTAAGGGACGATGTAGGCATTGACAGCACAGGAAAGGTTGTAACCTCTGCACAAACACAGCAGGCAATAAGCCAGCAGGTTGCATCGGCGCCCAAGCCAAAGGGGGGATGCGGCTGCGGAGGCGGAGGAAGCGGAAGCTGTTCTGCGGGAAAATGAAAAAAGGAATATATTTAAAAACTTGAGCAACTATTCAACTATTAGGGTGGTTGCATAGCAAGGCACAGCAGGGAAGCAAACAAGAAAGTGATAAGGTTTTTTTCAACAATCGCGGACCCTACGCGGCTTGGAATTCTTCTTGCGCTGGCAGAAGGGAAAAAAACAGTGAACCAGGTTTATGATTCTGTTGGAAGGGAAAAAATGACCCTTTCTGCAATTTCGCACCAGCTCAAGCAGATGGAACAGGCGGATGTTGTCGGCTATAATAAGAGCGGAAGGGAAAAAACTTTTCATTTGTCTGAAAATTTCTGCTGGTGCATTTTGCGCGATGCCTACAATCATTTCAGCAAGGGATGCAAATGCAAGGAATGCGCAAAAATAAGGCAGGTTAAAAATAGGAAAGCCGGATGAACTAGGCTTGCTGGAAAAAAGGCGTGGAAAAAAATGAAAAAGGTCACTTTGCAGGTAAGCGGAATGCACTGCGCAAGCTGCGCTTTGATAATCAACAAGGCCCTGGTTAAAAAAGAAGGCGTAAAAGAGGCCAATGTTAATTTTTCAACTTCAAAGGCAACAATAGAATTTGATGGCACAAAACTGCAGGAAAATGAAATCATTCGGGCAGTGAAAAGCGCGGGTTATGGCGCGTCTCTTTTAGGGGCAGGAATTGATGCGGAAAGGCAGAATAAATTCCAGCAGGAAGAACTGCACAAAATAAGGAATACTTTTTTTTTGAGTTTAGCTTTTACTTTGCCTGCTTTTTTGCTCGGCATGGTTCTTATGCCTCTCGGCATAGAAGTGCCTTACCTTGCGTTCATTCTTTTTTTGCTTGCAACGCCTGTGCAGTTCATTGTGGGAAAACAATTTTATCTCGGCGCATGGTCTGCCTTAAAAAACAAGGCAGGGAGCATGGACACCCTGATAGCTGTCGGCACAAGTGCGGCGTATGCAATGAGCGTTTATAACATTTTTTTCAATCCTGCGGCTGGCCAGTATTTTGAAACATCAGCCATACTCATAACACTTGTAATTTTGGGGAAATGGCTTGAAGCAATTGCAAAAAACAGGACCAATGATGCAATAAAAAAGCTAATGAATCTCGCGCCAAAGACAGCAATTGTAATAAAAAACGGGAAAGAAATTGAAGTGCCTGTGGACAGCATTGCTCTTGGCGACATTATTGTTGTAAAGCCAGGCGAAAGAATTGCAGTGGACGGAATTATTGTTGAAGGCTACTCTTCAATTGATGAAAGCATGATAACAGGGGAAAGCATTCCTGTTGAAAAAAAATCAGGCAGCGGGGTTATTGGCGGCACAATAAACAAAAACGGCGCTTTCAGGTTCAAGGCAACAAAAATCGGGGAAAACACGACTCTTGCCCATATAATCAGGCTTATTGATGATGCACAGGGAAGAAAGGCCCCGATACAGCGCTATGCCGACACTATTTCGGGATATTTTGTTCCCGCAGTAATATTAATTGCAATTGGCACTTTTTTGGCATGGTTTTTTGTTTTCAACATGGGCATAACATTCAGCCTTCTCACAAGCATAGCAGTGCTTGTCATTGCCTGCCCCTGCGCCCTCGGGCTTGCAACTCCCACCTCAATAATGGTTGGGACAGGCATGGGGGCAAAGCACGGCATTCTTATCAAAGGCGGAGATGCACTTGAAACAGCGCACAAGCTAAAGTTTGTAATATTTGACAAAACAGGGACAATAACAAAAGGAATTCCCGAAGTAACAGATATTGTTCCTTTGGGAAAAGCAACTGAAAAAAAAGTGCTTGAAATTGCAGCAAGCCTTGAGAAAGCATCCGAACACCCGCTGGCCGATGCGATAGTCGAGAAGGCAAAACAGGAAAAAATAAAATTAAAAGAGCCGAGGCATTTCAGGGCAATTCCCGGCTTTGGAATACAAGCAGAGCTTGACAGGAAAAAATATTTTCTCGGGAACAGCAAACTGCTTGCAAAACAGGGAATCAGCATTGCCAAAATAAAAACGCAGATTGAAGAAATGGAATCACAGGGAAAAACAGTAATGCTTCTTGCAGATGCAAATCAGGCGCTTGGAATGATTGCAGCTGCAGATGCAATAAAGGGCACTTCAAAAGAGGCAGTTTCAGCTCTCCAAAAACTAAAAATAGACGTTTATATGATAACAGGCGACAATGAGAAGACTGCAAAAGCAATAGCGCAGCAGGCAGGAATCAAAAACATTTTTGCAGAAGTATTGCCACAGGACAAGGCAAACTATGTAAAAAAACTCCAGGAAAAAGGAAAAGTTGCAATGGTTGGCGATGGAATAAATGATTCCCCGGCATTGGCACAGGCAGACATTGGAATAGCAATGGGTTCAGGAACAGATGTTGCAATGGAAACAGGAAACATTGTGCTGATGCAGAACAACCTGCAGGATGTTGCAAAGGCAATAAGGCTGAGCAAAATCACAATTGGGAAGATAAAACAAAACATGTTCTGGGCCTTGATTTACAATGTAATAGGAATACCGATTGCAGCCGGAGTGTTGTATTTTTCTTTTGGAATTCTTTTGTCGCCAATAATTGCTGGTGGTGCAATGGCTCTGAGTTCCGTATCAGTAGTGACAAATTCCTTGCTGCTTAAAAAATCAAATCTCTAATTGTTGGTGTTTTGATGGTTCTCTGTATTGTTGCATTGCTTGTTTTTGCAGTGCTTGGCATCTGGTCTGCAAATTACCGCACATTGGCAAAAGAGGCTTTTCGATGCGTTACAAGAATGGTTGCTTTTCGGCCCTGTGATGTCCAGCTTGAAACAAAAATCAAGGCAAAGGTTATTTCAAGGCTTATGGTTGTTCCTGTTCTTGCAAAATTTTTTTATAAAAACTTCAAGATTCTTTCCTGGATTTTTACAATTGCTTTTTTCGTGAGCCTTGCTTATTCCGCTTACAGCATTTACAACCTGATTGTTTTCGGAACCTGTTCTCCTGGCGCACCATGCGCAATAACAGGCATTGCAGGCATCTGCATTCTCGTGCTTGAAAAATACCTTGTTTATGGGATAATCACAGTTTTCATAATTGCGCTCGGGTTCTTGCTGCTAAAAAACAGGCTGAAACCAAAAAAGAAGGACTAATTCTTTCTTTTGAGGGCGTTAGTTTTCTGCCTGAAAAAAACAATAGCCTTTTTAAAAGCATAAAACATTATTTATCTGCAAATATGCTTGGCAAAATTAATGCCAAAAAAATAAATATAACAAAGAAAATAATAATATGGGGTTATTGGTGAACAAAATGCAGAACAAAGAAAAAAGATTTTTGGCTTTACTGCCTTTCCTGATTGTTATACTTGTTTTTATAATTGCCATAAGCGCAAGCGCCTCCGCAGAGAATTTGGATGACAACAATGCAGGCAATGCAAACAGCACTGATTGCATAGGCGAGGGGCAAACAATCCCTGTTATTCCAAACCCGCCTTCCTGCTGCCCAGGGCTTAGCCTTATTCTGCCAAAAGAAGAGGCAATTCTTGGGATAAGCGGAGTCTGCACTGCAAAATGCGGGGATGGCACATGCAATCCCGATACAGAATCAATTTACAATTGCCCGCAGGACTGTAAAACTGCCTGTTCAGAGGAAAACCAAAATTGCGGCGGAATTGCGGGAATTTCTTGTTGCTCAGGTTTAACCTGCCAGATAAAAGAAAATTATCCGGATGCAATGGGAACCTGTGTTAAAGAAGCGCAAAAAAATTTTTACATCAGTTCTGTCTGGACTGACAAGGAAAAATATGCGTTGAATGAAGAAAAAAATTTAAAACAAATGCAGATTTTTGCAAAAATTGTTGATTTTGACGGAAGCCCAAGCCTGCCTGAAGAAGGCACAACCGCATATGCTGCAATCAATGGGGCAATTTATACTCCGGCAGAAGGCACAACAAGCACAGCGGTATCAGAAGCAATTCCGCTTTCATACAACCCGGCAACAAATTATTATGAGGCAAAAACAAATATCCCAAATTATGAAGGGACATTCAGCATACTGGTTAATGCAAAAAACCCAAACAGGTCCCCGAATTATGTTTCCAACAGTGCAAAGTTTTTTGTGGCAGGCACAGGTGTTCAGGACACAATTTATGCCAATTTGAACGAGAATTTTTCTTTTGCAGAGGGGCAGCAGGCAAATGTCCGGGAAAACAATGAAACAGTAATGAAAATAAAATTTGAAAATGTCATATCCTTGTTGTGCCAGAAAAACACGTCAACACAGGATTCGGAAACAAAGCCGGGTGTTGCCTGCGGAGGAAGCTATGCCCAGTTTTCAATCAGCACTGCAAGCTCAGGGCAATATAATATCAGGCTTTTGTTTGGTGAAAGCACAAATGTAGGGGAATACAAAATAACCCTTTCAAACCTTTATTATAAAGAAAACAAGTGGATTGCAACATTGATTGTTCAAAAAGAATCTGAAACAAATGTTTATGCAAGGCTTGACGAGGCATTCTGGCTGAACACAAGCCAGACAGCAATCCTGAAAGAACAGGGATTGGAATTGACTCTTGTTAATTTGGAACAGACAGTTGTTTGCCAGGGAACTGGCTGCCCGCCAAGCGAAACAATTGCTTACTTAAAAACAAATCTGCCCCCTTACAAATTATCAATCAGCGAAGGCGGAACACAAACAGTTGGCGATTATTCCATAAAATTCAATTCTGCAAAAGAAAACTTGGTAGCAAATTTTACTGTTTCAAAACAAGCAGGGCAGCAGGTAAAAATTGTAAGCCTGGATGAAAAATTCGAATTGCTTTCAGAGCAAACAGCACAGGTAAAAGAAACTGGCATGTCAATAAAATTGCTGGGAATTGCAATGCCAACACAAATCGGCTCAACAAGTGCAGGCATGGGCACATCCACAGGAAATATTGTTGCTTCCACAATACGCTCTTTAAACGGGGAAAGCACTACGGCATATTCAACAACTGCCCAATCTGTTTCAAGCTCAGGAAAAGTGGAAGAAGTTAAAGCGCCAATCCAAATTGATTCAAGGCAGGCAGCAAGATTGCTTATCTCAATGCCATTGCCCTGTGAAGCAGGCAACAGCAGTTGCACTTCAAATGCAACAGAAATCTGGCTGAGACAGGGAGAATCAAGGACAATTTTTGGTTATAGGATTCATGCCTTGCAAATTGATTCAGGCAGAATTGTATTGATTGTAAAAAAAGACATTGAAGAAGATTATGTCAAAACCTGGCTTGGGCGGGAATTTTCCCTGCAGCCAAAGCAAACAGCACTTGTTGTTGATGCAAGCCTGTTTTTGAAATTGAACAATATTACTTTGGTAGTTTGTGAAAGCGGAGGACTTTGCCAAGGAGAACAATTTGCGCAGATAAGCGTTTGGCAGGAAAAATATGGTTTGGAAAATGAAAAAACAAGCATTGAAAGGGAAATAAAAATTTCGCAGGGAGAAACAATTGAATTGTATGGCTATAAAATAAATCTCGCAAAATTATCCCCTGGAACAGCAGTGTTCATTGTAAGCCGGCAGGAAAACCCGGGCGAAATAAACGTGCATTTGAATGACCCGTTCAAACTTGCCCAAAACATGAGTGCAAATGTTTTGGAAGCAAACATCAAAATAGAGGTTTTGGGATTAAGCGATGACACAGTAAAATTCAGCATAAGCAATTATTTGTATTCAAAAGAATACGCTGGAAAAAAAGTTTCCCAGGCAGCAATAGAGGCAGCAGTAACGGAAACCACTGCCGCACAGCAAGGCGTTCAAACAGAATCAATGCCGCCAATGCCATTTGAGGTTTATTCCCTGCAGGCAGGCCAGAGCATTGAAAAAAACGATTACACAATAACTGTCCTTGAAGTGAATTCCAATGCCGCAGTGTTTGTTGTAAAAGAAAAAGGGCTTGGCAGGCAAATCGTGATTCAGATTAACAAGGGATGGAACTTGTTTTCATTGCCAGGCGAAATGAACTCGGGAAACAGCGACTGCGATTCAAGCAATTTCAAGATTTTTGAATATAATAAGAGGCAGAACAAATTTGAAATTGTTTCAAGTCCAAAAATAGGAAAAGCTTACTGGATTTACAATGCGGGAAAAACCTGCACTGCAAAAGGGACAATTGGAAAAGCCGCAACATTCGGGGACCTTGAATCAATTGGAACAGGCTGGAATTTTATTGGAATAATTCCTGAAATGGCTGGAAAAACAATTAACGAAGCGGGAAACTGCAGCTTCACAAGCGCATTCACATTTAATTCTGCAGCGCAGAAATGGGAAAAAGCATTGGACAAAAAAATTTCTGAAAACAACCTGGGAGAAGCAATGGCAGTATTCTCACAGGGAACATGCAATTGGGTTGCTGTTTCGGAAACACCGCCAATGCCGCCCGCACAATAAAATTAAATAAGGCAAAAATCATTGTTGATTGGAATGAAAAACAAAATTATAATTGCACTTTTCTGCCTGGTTGCACTGGCTGTTTTGTTCAGCGGCTGCACACAGCAAAACGCAGCTGCATGCGGCAATGCAGCCTGTGATTCAGGAGAAACATTCCAGAATTGCCCGGCAGACTGCCCTGAAGGCGAAATTCCAATGCCGGGAAATACAGAGGGAACAGGCCAGCCACCGGAATTGCCCTTCTGAAAAGACAATTACTAATTTTTACATTTCAAATTTCCGCCAAATTTTCTGATTCTTAGTGCCAAGGCCTGCCAAGATATGTTTATATAGGAAAAAAGAGTAATTTATTTGCAAAAATTTACTTGGCAAGCACTAAGCAATATAATAATCATAATAATAGATAATTAAAGAATTGAATTAGGGTTTGTGGTTGAATGGCTTTGGAATCCCTGAAAGATGCTTATTATTCTTTAGAGGACAAAATCGGCAAAAAAGGCGTAATTGGAATTGTTGTTGCAGTAATTGCAATAATTGCCATTGCGGGATTTTTTTTGTTGCAAGGCGCTTCTTCCGAAATGAAGGCAATTGACTTGAGAATTTCCGATTCTTCAGGAGTGGCGCTTGAAGGGGTCGTAGTAACTTATACTGTCAATGAAATTCCAAGTTCAAAAACAACAGATGCAGATGGGCGGGTTTCTTTTGACGCGCCTCTCAATGCAAGCGTGCTTGTTGAAATTTCAACGCAGACAATTTCAGGAACTGAATTTGAAGAGCACACTGAATCCTTCACTGTAAGCGACAATGTTTCAAAAGAAATTTCTTTGCAGCTGGCAAGCTCTGCTGCAGTTGAAAAAACAATTATTTTCAAGGGCACAAATAATGCGAGAATAACAGGAAAACTGATTGCAATAAGGCTGTCCTGTGCAAACGGCTTTGCAATGTCGCCTGACAATGCAGTTGATTCTGACAAGGATGGGGTAATAAGAATAATGCAGCCCCAGGAATGCGATGCCCTTACTGCAATAGTGACAGGCCCTGCGGAATTCAAGCAGGCAACAATAAAAATAGATTCAGAGCCGAAAACAGCATTGCTTGAGCCAGTGAATATTGACCTGCCAAAAGGCACTTTAAGAATAACAGTAAAAAACCAGGCTGGAGACCTTGTAACAGACACGGATTTTTCTGTAACAATAACAAAGCCTGACGGCTCTCCAGTGGATGAAAAAAGCACTGGGGCCTATGGGGAAGCGATTTTTACTGAAATTCCTGAAGGGACTTACAATGCGAGCATAACGGATGATTCGGGAAATTATGGAATAGCTTTTTTGTCCGGATTGGTTGTTGCGGAAAGCCAGACAAAAGAAGCCGATGCAACAGTAAGCAAAAACATAAAGCGCACAATAAAAGTAACTGTCCTGGACAAGCAGTCCAATGCAAAAATTTCAAATGCAACAGTGCAACTGATTGATTCTTATGAAAACATAATTGCAGAGGACAGCACAGATGACAATGGAAACATAGTTTCTTTTCCGCTTGCAGAAAATGGGGAATTTTCTGTTCTCGTGTCGCATGAGGAATATATTTATGAAAGCCTGCAATTGAATGAAACTGATTCTGATGTAACAATAAAACTTGAAAAACTGACTCCTGAAAATTCAAGAATAATAAGGGTAAAGGTGCTAAATGAAGACGGAAAAACTGTTGAAGGCGCAAAGGTTGCCCTGCGCACTTTGGAAGACGGGGTGCTTGCAATTCCCTACAAAATGACTGATTACAATGGAATTGCAATTTTTTCCGGCCTGAAACAGGCGAAATATTATGCTTATGCCACAAGAGAGCCAGTTGCATTTGCAGACAACAAGGATTCTGCAGCAGAGCCTGATGCAAGGGGAATAACTGATTTTGTTGTTGAATTGGTTATTGGCAATGCAACCCTGAAATTAAGCGCATTAAATTCCGATGGCGAGCCAATAGCCGAAGTTGAAGCGGAAATTTTTACTGTTGATGGAAAAAGCCTTGGGAGAGTGCCTCTCCCCCAGGGCAGCGTGGATTACACAATAAAAGCTGACAACAAAGTGTATGTTGTATTCAACCATGCTGATTATGCAAAGCTGCAGGCATTGCCGCAGCAATTATGGCCTGACAGGGAATTTGAATTCAAGGCTTCAATGGTGCCAAAGGCAATAAGCGGGCCCCTTAAAGTTGAAAGCGAAGGAATATTTTCAAAAAGCAATGAAAAAACAACCTTGTTAAGTTCCGGAGAAAAATATTTGGCAGTGTTCAAAATAACTGTGCCTGAAAATACTTCTTTTGAAACACTCGGATTGCATTTTAGGACAGGGGATGAAAAATTGTTTGAAAACGACCCAATGGCAGTAGTGGAAGGTGTTGTTGGAAAGCCCTCTGCAATAATAAAAGGATTGACTTTTAATTCGCCAATTGGCTATGAAGAGGATTCAAAAAACCTTTCAGAGGGAGATGCAAAGTGGATTAATGTTTCAATAAGCAAGGCTGAAAGCGGAATTTATTATTTCGGGGCATGGTTCAGGGTTAAAAAAACAACCCTGCCAAGCACACTGCTTACAATGCATTAAAGGGCATACGGCATTGATTCTTCAAATTCATATGCAAGGGCCCCTGCTGACGACGAG
>JAQTNI010000010.1 GCA_028713935.1 Candidatus Iainarchaeum sp. | reverse complement strand
CCGCTCGGCTGGCAAACGCCAGCCAGCGTTTACTTCAACAAAAAGTATTTTAACAAGAAGCAATTATGTATTCAAAAGCGGACAAATGTTCGGCTAACAAAACGGACAAATGTCTGACTACTCTACAAGTAGCTATTCTCTTGTCAGTCCATTTTGCAGTCTTTCCTTTTTGGAACATGGCAGTTAGAACAGCCCTTTTGTCTTTCGGAAGTCTCATGATTTTTCCTCACAATTCAATTTCCAATGCGGCTGTCGGCATTTCCAATCCAAAATTCTGCAGTACCTTTCTATTGATTTCGCCTATAAATCCTTTTTTGTTTCCAATAAGAATTTCTCCTTGTTTTCCTTTTTCCAAAAAAGCCAGTTCGGATTCGCGCAATTCATATTCAAGGCCCATGTTTTTGCAAAAAGCATCCAAAATTGATTTGATTAAAGTGAATTCGGCTTCTTTTCCGCTTATTGCAATGCACAGTTTTATCGGTTCCCTTGTTTTTGTTTCAAGCCCTTCATTTGTTTCAAAGCATTTTCCAATTTCAAAAATTTTTTGCGGATATTCGCAGTTCTTGTTTTTCCCGAAAAAATCAAGAAGCTCTGGCAGGATTCTTTGCCTGAAAATTTCATAGTTAGCCGAAACAGGGTTTGCAATTTCAACAAGGCTTTTTTCGGAAAGGAAAATTTTTTGCAGTTGTTTTCCCTTGCTTGTCATTGTAAAAGTCAGTGCTTCCTGCAAGCCCAGCCCTGTGCAAATTTCCCTTGCAGAATCCATGATTTTTGTTTCCCTGCTTTCTGCGCCAACGCAAGCAAGTTCAACAGGCAAAGGCGTTATTTTGTTATATCCAATGCTTATCAGCAGGTCTTCAATTGCGTCAACTTCATGCAAAACATCCTGCCTGTAAGCAGGGTATTCGCAGGAAAAAAAGCCTTTTTTTTTCCTTGCATTGTAACGCGCTTTTCCAAACAATTCAATAATCTGCTTTTCACTGGGGCTTAATCCTGAAAGCCTTTTTATGCTTTCAATTTTTACATCAATTTTTTTTGGCAAAAAATCCGGAGTAACAATGCTTTTGCCCGGATATTTTATTTTCACATTATAAATATCAAAGCCTCTTTCTGCAAGCGCTGAAACCATTACATTCAGCGCAGTGTTCACTGTTTCCTGTTTATGGCCTGTCACTTCCACAAGAAGCTCTTTTGTTGTTTCAGAAACCTTGCCTGTTGCCTGTGAATTAATAACCGGCGGCATTGAAGCGACTTTTCCCTCGTTGTCAATTACAATGGGATATTTTTCGAATCCTTTGAGGAGATGCGCGTATTCTTTTCCCTTTGGGTGCTCAAGCAAAATTTCTTCCAGGTCCATTTCTGCCTTGTAATCAAGCGGAATAAATTTCAGCTCTTTTGGCCTGAATGCCTTGTAATGCATTGGCGCTTTCAGCTTTGACCAATCATATAGGCCGATTGCTGCTTCTTTTCTTTTTCTTCCAAAAGTCAGGCAAACCTTTTCCTGCAATTGAATCATTTGCGCCAAAAATTCTTCTGTTACATTCACTTTTTTCACTATTGCGGCTGCAATGCAGGGCCGGATTTTTTCAATGTTTTTGTCAACAATAAGCGAAACACTGGAATTTGTTATTTTGTATTTTGGCACTCCTTTTTCTTTTGAATAATGGCTTCTTATTTCCCTTGCAATGCCTTCTGCGCTTAACAAATCAGGCCTGTTTGTATCGCTCACTCCAATGGCAAGCTTGTCGCCTTCAATTGCATCAAGCTCGCATTTTGCAAACTCCAATGCCTCTTCAAGCTTTTCCTTTGAGGCAAATTTTGTTTTTGCAAGGGATTCCAAATCTTTTTTGCTGATTTCAAGAGAAGGCATTTTTTTCACCTATAAATGTTTTACTATCCTGCGAAAAATTTTTTCAGTTTCCCTGAATTCAGGAGTCCCTTTTTTTCCCTGTCTTTCCATTTCTATCAAAACCCTGCTTGCCCTGTCAAAATCCGCGCGTTCTCCCCGCGAAAGATATACATGGCTTGCCCTGCGCACAGCTTCAGGGATTATGTCCCTGTAACCCATTTTGTATCTGGTTTTTAATGTTAAAAGTTCTTTTCCAAATGTGCCCGGAGCCAGACTCCGGATTTTTCCCAAAGCGTGTTCAGAAGATTTCCTTGGCAATATCTGGTTCCTGGTTGTTTGCCCTGCGCGCAATTTTGCTGCAAGCCCCCTTAATTGTTCAGCTGGCAGGCTTGCAAGAATTCCGTTTAATGCCCTTGTTTGCCCAGGGTTTTCAGGCCTTAAAGCCTGCAGCAAAAAATCAAAGTCTCTTTGCTGCAAACCTGTTTTTTGCATAACCTTTTCCATTCTGTAAAGAGCCACTGCGCTTTCTCTTGCCTGAACCAGTGGCCTGATTTTTGGCCTCACAGTATCACCCTTGCTTTTTTTCTTGCAAGCATTTCCAAACCTTTTTTGCTTATTTCTAAAGAAAGCTTTTTTTTCACTCTTTTATACTCTGTTGAACAAATTTCCAAAATCTTTCTTGCGCGGTTATTCCTTCAGGCGTCAATAACCTGCCTGTTTTTTCGTGCAGAAGGAGTTCTCGCTCCAAGCGGATAAATGTTTGAAACAATGCAGGATTATGCCTGGGTCTGAGTCTGTCTGTGACAAGCGGCGTGATGTCCACAAAACCTAATTTGCTTGCAATTCCTTCTTGAAGCGATTTGTAGAACTTTCCAGCCCCGGATTGGCTTGCGTGCAATTGGGAAATTTTGCCCAGTGCCATGTGAAGCACAAAATTTGCAAGGCTTTGGTGTGGCTGTGTGATCGGAGTTCGCTGTTTTCCCATTGTCTGGCCTTGTTGTGCGATTTTTCTTAGCTCTTCTGGTGTCGCGTGTTGCATGAGAAATAGGAGTGCTCGTTGGGGGCCAATATGTCGTGTGTGAAGTTTGCGCACCACCATGTCAGCGTCAGAAGTATTTAGCCCTTTACTTGTTAATGCATTGATAGCATCACTCATGCGTAATATTCGAGGAGGGCGGTAACGTTTTGGACTCATTCAATCGCCGCCATTGGTTGTTTTCTCAGCCAGTTTAAATCGTCTGAAAACAATTGCCTTATGTCTTTTATGCCAAGCTTTACCATTGCAAGCCTGTCAATTCCAAGGCCCCAGGCAAGCACTGGCTGTTTTATTCCTAAAGGCAAGGTTAATTCAGGCCGAAAAATTCCGCTTCCTCCAAGCTCTATCCATCCGAGCTCCGGGTGCTTTACATTCAACTGGCAGCTTGGCTCTGTGAAAGGGTAATAGCTTGGAACAAATTTTATTTTTTCTGTTCCTGCAAATTCAACTGCAAATTGCCTTAACATTCCCAGTAATTTCCTGAAATTCATTTGTTCGTCAATAATTATTCCATCCATCTGGTTGAATTCAATAAGGTGCTTTGCATCGACAATGTCCGGCCTGTAACAGCGCGAAATTGAAAAATATTTTCCGGGAACTTTAACGCCTTTCACAAGCTGCCTTGCTGAATGCGCAGTGGCATGCGCTGCAGGCATGAGCTTTTTTGCGATTTCAATGTCCCATTTGTACTGCCAGCCCCTGCTTCCTGTGCCAGCACCATTTTCATGTGCAGCCTTTATTTTTTCAACAATTTTTTCAGGGGGAAGCGCGCCAAATTTTGGCTGTTTTAACTGGTAAGTGTCGGCCCATTGCCTTGCGGGATGGTTCTGGGGCTGAAACAAGACATCAAAATTATAAAATTCCTGCACTATGGCAGGGGAATCCATTTCAACAAAGCCGAGTTCAGTGAGCTTTCTCCTTATGCCCTGCAGAAACCTCACATAAGGCTGTTTTTTTCCAATAAAAATTTCCGGGACAGCGCCCTGGATATTATAAGCGCGTTCCTTTGCACTGCCAATTGCTTCAAGCGCTTTTTTTCCCTGTTCATTGATTCTTGCTTTTCTCGCTGTTTTTTCAATTTCTTCAACAATTCCCCTTTCCCTTAATTCCAAAAATTTTTCCCTTTCAAGAAGTTTTTTTTCCTCGATTTTTTCCAAAAGTTCTTTTCCGCTTTCAGGGGGGAGTTCCTTTGAAAGCCCAGTCAATTGTATGCGCGGCTTTTCGCCTTTCAAAATTACTACAAAATTTTTTTTCCTGTTAAAGCCAAGCGCAAACCCAAATTCTTCTTTTGGCAAAAAGGTTTTTTTCTGCAATTCTTCAAAATCGCTTGTTCCGCCAATTTTTTCAAGGCAATCCAAAAAAACCTCTTCAGGCATGCCTTTTTCAAGGTAAATTTTGCCTTTTTCAGTGAGCCTTTTTTCAAATTTTTTTTCCTCGCTTATTTCAACAAGCTTTTTTTCCGCAAGCCAGCCCATTGCCCTCCTGACAGAATCAATCTGCAGCCCGCTTTTGCCTGCAATTTCCTCAAAGGAAAAACTCTCTTCAGAGCCGATTGCCTTCAGGGCTTTTTTTTCAATTTCGCTGAGCGATGCCGCGATTGCCTTCAAATCCATGAAACATCACTTACACTGCACTAAACACCAATATTTAATTAACTATTTAAGCAAAGAATTATTTAATACCCGCCTTTTTCTTTCTTTGCAAAAGAAAGAAAAATGTAGGTTGCCAAAAAGAAAGAAATCCTGGACTTGTAATAAGCAGTATTTCTCTTTTGTTGTATCAAAAAAGTGTTTTTTTATGCCAAAAAAAGTTCTCTTATTGGACAGTTCCGCTGTCCTGAATGACTTCAATTTTTCCTTCAAGGAAGAGTTTGCTTATGCAACAACCTCTGAAATAGTCTGGGAAATAAAGGATTTGAGAAGCAAAAGCCTCTTGGAATCAGCCCTGCAAAGGCAATTGATTTCTGTTTTTGACCCAAAACCCGAAACAGTCGGCTGGGTTGCAAGAAAAACAATGCAAAGCGGCTTTCAGAGGCTGAGCAGCGCAGACCTTTCAATCATTGCGCTTGCAGTGGAATTCAGGGAAATGCCGGAAGCATTCACAGTGGTTACTGATGATTATAGCATACAAAATTTTTGCCTGTTATTGGAAATTCCCTTTGAACCGATAATCCAGGGAAAAATTTCAAAAACAATTTCTTTCAGGACAGTCTGCTCAAACTGCGCCAAAGAATTCCCAAACACAACAGAAGAAAAGCGCTGCGACATCTGCGATTCTGCCCTGAAAAAAACCAGATAGCCTTTTTTTACCTTGTGCCATACAAAAACAGGAAAATAAGCGCAAAGCCCATTGTTGAAACCATTTCTCCAAAATAAAATCCCAATCCAAAAAGCCAGCCAGCCAGCACAAGGAACACAGTTATTATTATTGAATTTTCCAGTGCCTTCAATATTCTCTGGCCTTCTGTTTTTTTCTCTTCTTCCATTTTTTTCACCCTAACACTCCCAGGAGAATTGAGGTTCCAAAGAAAAACACCAAAAGAAAGGTCAGCTTGTGCTTTTCCCAGTTAGTGTTTGCAATAAAAAAATCAAGTGCGATTGCGAAAACAAGGAACAACCAGATAGGGGACATTTCAAAGCGCCACACTCCGAAGATATCCAGCACAATCCAGATTGAGCCTACAAGAAAAATAAAGCCCCAGAACACTTTTTTTCCTTCGTGTGTAATGAAAACATAGGCGGCAAGCAAAAAAAGCCAGAGCAGATTGCCCATAATAAGGCCTATAATCCATGCCAGGTCAAGGCTAATCAGGTGGCTAAAGAATTCAAAAAGCATTAAATAAGCAGGCCAAAAAACCTATTTAAACATATTGGTTAACTGGAATTAGTTAATATCTTTATTCTTCTTCTTGCTGTTCTATTTCTTCTTTTCCGCCAAGCTCTGAGTTTTCAACCAAAAAGTTTTCTATTTTTTCAGAAATTTTTTTTCTTTTTATTGCAGCCACTATTATTATTGCCGCTATTGCCGCAACAAACAGGATAAACAATGGGCTTTTTACAAGCGCATTTGCACTGTCAAGCAGGCTTATGCTTGCAATCTGCTTTACAAGGACATAATTAAGTTCAAGTACATTTGTGCTTTTGTAGCCCTGCCAGGTAACCTGGTTTGCGCTTATTGTTCCTTCCGGTTTTACAGGGCTTTGTATTTCTGCAAAATTCGGCAGTTTTACTGTTATTGTTGTGTTTTCCGGCATTATCAGGACTCCGCCCTGTAAAAACTGGTCAAATGCCTTGTTCTGCAGTGAAAATTCAATGAGCCTGCTGGTTTCAGCTTTTTTATCCGCAATTGGCGTGTTCAGGGAATACTTTATTTCAAGGTATTTTCCACTGGTGCTGTCAACAAAATTCACTTCTGCCCTGTTGAGTTCTGATTCTTTTCCAACATAAGTGTGTATCCTGCTGTCAAATGTTTTCCAACTGTCAAGGCTTATCCCTATCTGCGCATTTTTTTTCAGGAAATCCTGCAATTGGAATTCGTTGGGGAATTGCAGGTAAAATTTTTCGCTTATCAGGGCAAAACCATCTTCATCAATGGAAATGTCTATGCTGTGCGAGCTTATTGTATAATACTGGGCGCCCGCAGGGCACACAAAAAAAAGAATTGCAATCAAAAATGCAAAAACAAATTTTTTTTTCAATTTTCCACCAATCAAATTCAGCTGATAATGTAATTAATAATGCGAATTTATTTAATAAACCTTTTTTTTATGTTCGCAACTGCTTTTTTTTCTTTGGGGGCAGTTTTCGCTTTTTTTTTGAATGCAGCCTTCTGAAAGCAAAATTGACTTACCTCTTTTTAAATTGTCTTTCGCAGAAGTATCTTTAGTGAGCCCATGGTTGAAATCCAATATTTCGGTCATTCTTTTTTCAAAATAGGATTTCCCAAGGGCGATGTCCTGATTGACCCTTATATCAATTCCGACTGCAAGGACCCGAGTTTCAAAAGGCTTGTTGGCTGTGCCGCAACAAAAAAAGACTTTAAGAAAACTTCGCTTATTCTCGTAACGCACGAGCATTTTGACCATTTTGACAAGAAACTCATACAGGAAATTGCAGTGAAGCAGAACGCCTGCGTTGTTGCACACGACGATATCCTTGGAGAGCTCAATCTTCCAAAGCATTTGGGGCATCCCATTGCAATGAATCAGACAATTATGCTGAGAGACACAAGCATTACAGCAACTCCTGCGCATCACCCGAACAGTTTTTACCCTCTGGGCTTTTTGGTGAAGCAGAACGGCACAAGCGTTTACCATGCAGGCGATACTGACCTGCTTGATGATTTTTCAGGCATAAAGCCTGACATTGCTCTTTTGCCGATTGGCGGTGAAATGACAATGGATTGCGTTGACGCTATCCGCGCAGTAAAAACAATGAAGCCAAGCTTTGCAGTGCCAATGCATTACAATACTTTCAAAATGATCCAGCAGGACCCGAAAGAATTCCAGCAAAAAATAGAGCAAAGCGTCTTAAAAACAAAAGTAGTCGTAATGAAACCCGGCGAAAAAAAGAAATTCAAATTTTAACTGTTTCTTTCCTTAGTTTTGTGCTTGAACCATTTTGCGAAGCAACAATTTTTTTTCCAAGTCATCCTAAACAAAAGCGATTTTTTTTGTCTATTTCTCTCTAATAAATGGAAATGGGTAGTCTTCAATGTCATAAATAAGAATTTCTCTTGTTTTTCTATTGTAAAAGGTATTTGTAACAGATGGCAGTAGGGTTCCTTGCATTTTTAATTGTGTTAATGCGGCATAAAGGCTCTGCCGCAGCTTTCCTCGAGTTTCCCACACTTGCATTACCTCTTTCGGGGAATAGAAATTTGTTACCCAAAAAACAGTTTGGTTTGTAGTTCCAGGTGCAATAGAATGTGCATATACCAAATGAGGTTTTATTAATTGAACAGAGTATTTTCCAATGCGATGTTCAATTGTTTCTAAACGAGATTCAGCAATTTCAAGGTTTTTTAATACTTGTTTGGCACCATCTGGGTTGTCATCAACTGTTACAAAAAATTCTTTTCCACTCGCCTGTACTTTAACAGTCACTATTTTTACATTCCCACAATACCCGCCTGTGGCAGCTCTTTCAATTTTTACTCCTGTTTCTTTATTTGCTATGGGAATTCCTTCTCTTAATTCTTTCAAGTGCTGCTGAATCATTTGAAAGCAAGGGATTAATACCCCTCGGTGTTGTTTCACAAATTGTTTTATTTTAGGGGAAAATGCCAGTGTTCTTCTTTTGGTAGTTTTTATTTTCGGCAAAGGCAAATTGCTTTCCGGTGAAGCCAGCTTAGTCTTATTTCTCCATTGGAATAGCCGCCGAATATTGAAAAACTTCGCCATAATAGCACAACCTCAATTCAAATTGCCCGCTTTTTTCTTTTCAGTTTGATTTTTTTATCAGCTTCCCGCCAAATTCTTTTTCCGCTTTTTCCAGTTCTTCTTTTGTGCCAATGTCAAGGCTTTTTCCCTGCACTTCAAAACAGCCAAGCCGTTTTTGGCTTGCCAATTTTTTGAGTGGAGTTGTAATTTCTATTTCTCCTCTTGGGGACTTTTTTGCTTTTTCAATCTCATCAAAAATTTTCGGGGAAAACCAGTAAAGTCCCGCATTCACAAGGCCTGGTTTTTTCTGCTTTGGCTTTTCAACAAGATTTTTTACTATGCAGCCATCTGTTTCCACAAGCCCGAATTTTGAAACATCACTGGCTTTTCTTACTGCAACAACAGCATAAAACTTTCCGGAATTTTTTTCAGCAAATTCAAAAAAGCTTTTTATGAACCTGCCTTCAAAAACCAGGTCGCAATAGGAAGCCAAAAAATTTTCTTTTCCGCAGAATTTTTTTGCAAGCAGAAAAGCATGGCCTGTTCCAAGCTGCTCTTTTTGTTCAACATAAAACACAGGCACTCCCTGAAAATTGTTTCCAAAAAAATCCTTTATCTGCTCTTTCAAATAGCCAACAACAAGGCAGATTTCAGAAGCGCCAGCCTCTTTAAGCCCTTCAAGGCTTCTTTCAAGGAGAGGCTTTCCTTTCAGTTCAACCATTGCCTTTGGCTTTTCATCAGTCAAGGGCTTCATTCTTATGCCTTTTCCAGCTGCAAGAACAACAACTTTCAAATTATCGCCTAAACCCCGAGTATTCTTCTAACCAAAGGAATTATTTTTTCATTGAATTGTTCAGGATGCAAATCCGCATTCTTGTTTATTATCCTGTTTGCCAAGGCAATCCTTCCCCTCTGCCTGGAATTGCTTTCAAGCGTTTTTCCAAAAGTTTTTTGTGAGGTTTTAAGGTTCTGTTTGCGAAACTTTTCTTTGTGTACTGTGGAAGTTCCCTTGCCAAGCCTATAAAGTGCATCCCTTACCTCTCTTTCCAGTTGCCTTTCAAGAATGCCTGCAACAGCCTTTCCCCTGCGCCTGAAAGTTGCTTCGTCTATTCCTAATCCTGCTATTAATGCATCCTGAGTTTTGTATCTGCTGGTTTCATTAAAGAACCTGCCGATTTCACAATCAATATTGAATGTTTGCGCATTCGGAAGTTTGTATTTTCGCCTGACCAGCTTGGCGCACACTTGGCCAAATGAAACAGGTTTTCTACTGCTGCCCATCAAAAAAACCTTCCATTTATTTGTAAACAAACTTTATATTTCCATTTCCAGCAGGTCTTTTGCAACAATTACATTTGCAAACGACTGCCTTGCCTCGTTTTCAATCTGTGCATTGTCCTTGTTGCGCGGGCTTAAATGCGTTAAAACAAGCTGTTTTGCCCTTGTTTTTTCCGCGACTTTTCCGGCTTCAAATGCAGTTGAGTGCTTTGTTTCTTTTGCCCGTTCCCTCTGGCTTTCCAAAAAAGCCGCTTCATGCACCAAAACATCTGAATCCATTATTTCTTCAAAGTATGTTTCGCTTGGCAGTGTGTCCATTACAATTGAAACTTTTTTTCCTTTTCTTCCTTTTGAAAAATCCATTACCTGCTGCGGAGAGAAAACTTTTCCATCGACTTTTACTGAAATGCCTTTCTGCAATTTGCTCCATAAAGGGCCTTCAGGAATTTTCAAGTCCAGGGCTTTTTTTCTCTGAAATTCTCCTGGCTTGTCTTTTTCCCTGAAAACAAACCCTGCGCATGGCACTTCGTGCTTCAAGGGAAAGGCTTCAACAATTAATTTTTCTTCCTCATAAATTTTTCCCTTCCTGACTTCTTTTGCAATTATTTCAAAGTCTTTCCGCATCATTGCAAGGTTCAGGCTTTTCCTGATTTGCTCTTCAGTCCCTTTCGGGCCGAAAACATAAAGGGGAGTGTCACGGCCATGCATGCTCATTGTTGCCACCAGGCCTGGAAAACCCAAAAAGTGGTCTGCATGGAAATGGCTGAAAAAAATTGCCTGCACTTTCATGTAGGAAACTCCGCTCTGCATCATCTGCCTTTGCGTCCCTTCTGGGCAGTCAAACAAAAACCATTTTCCCTCAAACTGAATTGCGGTTGCGGAAAGATTCCTTTCCACAGTGGGATTGCTGCAAGAGGTTCCCAAAAAAATTATCTTCATTATATCTCACTGAAAAAATAATGCTTGTAAAAGTTTAAATAAGAGAACAGATACTTGTTATTGCTTGATATGGATTACCTGAAAGGCAAAAAATCAATAAAATTGGGCAGAGCTTCTTATGTGATTGCTTTTAGCGGGCGCCAGATAATAATTCGTGCAATTTCAGCAAAAAGAAGCCTTCATGCGCCGTATCCTGCAATCGGAAATGCCACATACCATATCCAAGGGGATACTGTAATGTTTGATTCCGTAAGCATTTCGCACAGGTCTCCAAGCGTTGTGAAAGGGCTTGCTGAAGCAGTTGAAGCTATTTTCAAGGAAGCAAATCCAAAAGTTGCGATAAGAGGGCATGGAACGTGGTTGCGTAAGTCAAGGCCGCCAGTGCCTTTTTCGTTTTCAGGGCCAAGGCGCAGTTTTCCGCGGAGGCCAAGGCAGAAGCCAAGGCCAATCTGATATTTTAAAATTCGCCTCGTTTTTTTAATAATTCTTTTATACCTGTTTGTGCCTTATCTATCCGATTATTATGCTTGTTTCGCTTAATTCTTTGCTGCACAAGGCATTGGAAAAAAAATTTGCTGTCCCCGCATTTAATGTGAATTCAATGGAAATGGTGCAGGCTGTTTTTTCAGCTGCTGAAAAATCAAAAAGCCCAGTGATAATTGGAATTACCCCGAGCGCGCTTGAATATTCCTCTGATTTATTGCCAAGCATTGTTTTTGCACGCGCAAGATTTTCCAAAATTCCTTTTGCACTGCATTTAGACCATGGAAGGAATTTTTCCGACTGCAAAAAAGCAGTTTCACTCGGCTTTTCTTCAGTAATGATTGACGCAAGCATCAATTATGAAAAAAAAGATTTTTCAGGAAAGCACCCTGCAAGGGATTTTTCCGAAAACTCCGCGATTACAAAAAAAGTTGTTGAGTTTGCGCGCAGCAAGGGAATTTCCGTTGAAGGCGAAATCGGCACACTGGGCGGAATTGAAGATTCAGCTTCTGCTTCTGCTCATCTGACAAGCCCTGAAGAAGCAAAACAATTTGCAGAAGAAACAGGAATTGATGCGCTTGCAATTGCAATCGGGACTTCTCACGGGGCATACAAGTTCAAAGGCAATCCTTCCCTGAAACTTGAAATTGTCAAGCAAACAAGAAAATTATTGCCAAAAATGCCCTTGGTGCTGCATGGCGCTTCTTCTGTTCCAAAAGAAACAGTTGAACAATGCAGGAAATTCTGCCTGAACATTGGCGCAGAAGCGCAGGGAGTGCCGATTTTACAAATAAAAAAAGCAATTTCTTTTGGCATCTGCAAAATAAACATTGACACTGATGCGCGCCTCGCTTTCATGGGGGCAATGCTGCAAAAAGTTCACGATTACAATGGGGCGATTGACTTGCGCGAATATTTTGGAGAGGGAAGAAGCGCAATTGAAAAAATTTTTGTGCAAAAAATGAAGGATTTTGGAAGCACTGGCAAGCTATAATAATTGCTTGTTTCAGAATGGAAAGCGCCTTGTTTCGATTGTTAAACCAATTCTCTTTTTAAGCTTTTTAGGAAATTAATTATTGTATAGGCAGCCAATTCTATTTTTTTGGTGTTGTTGTGGCAAAGGAAAAAAAAGACTGGAAAAGCACTGCGGAGATTCCTGTTCCGGAACGCCTTATTGACCAGATTGTTGGGCAGGAAAAAAGCGTTGAAATAATCCAGAAAGCCGCGGCGCAAAAAAGAAATGTTCTGCTTGTCGGCCTTCCAGGGACTGGAAAAAGCATGCTTGCGCAGGCAATGGCGGAAATTCTGCCATTAAGCCAGTTGCAGGATATCCTGATTCTTCCAAACGGCTCTGACCAGAACAATCCGCACGTAAAAGCAGTGAAAGCAGGCGATGGAAAAAAGATTGTCCACAAGGCAAGGCTTGATGCGCAGAAAGAAGACGATAACATGCGCTTGATGGGCTTCTTATTGCCAATGGGCTGGTTTTTGCTTGCATGGGTTTTTTGGTATTTGAAATGGTATTCCGACATAATTTTTGCGGCACTTATGCTGATGGGGGCATTTATGTTTGTTGGCCTGGTTCTCGGCTCGCAAATGAAAACAAGGGAAAGCAAGCGCACCCCAAAACTGCTTGTTGACAATTCAGGAAAAAAAACCGCCCCTTTTATTGAAGCAACAGGCGCAAGGGCAGGAAGCCTGCTTGGTGATGTTCGCCATGATCCGCTCCAGTGCCATCTGGGTTTCAATAATTTGTACGTCCAAAAAGGAGAAAGCTTTGTTGAAAAACCTTTTGCAGAGCTCTGGAGCGAAATATATGCAAAGTATGGCAAAGAAATTATTAGAAATGAAAAAGGTCATGAAGCAATAATGCTGCCAGCGGAAGAAAAGATTTTTACTCTTGGACAAAAGGACGGAAAAGTTGTTTTGTCAAGAATTCTTTCATTAAACAGGCAACCTTTTGACGGAGAACTTGTAGAACTTAATGCAGGGAACAAAACAATTGCGCTTACTCCCGAGCATAAAGTTTTCACTTCAGGCAATAGCAAGGAAGCCTCAAAAATCAAGTTTTGGGACAAGCTTTTGCAGCTTGAAATAAAAGAAACAATTCTGGCGATTGTTCACAGATAACGCTTTTTCTTTATTGCAATAAAATCGCCTCTCAATTTTTTCTTTCGACTCGAATTTTCTCGGCTTAAACCTTTGCACGCTTGAATTTTGAATGCTGGTGCAAAGGATTTAATGCCTCCAAAATTCGCAAGACGTCTCAGAAAAAATTTTACGAGGCGATTTGCGATGAATAAAAAAATTGAAAACCGTTCAGCGGAAACCCGCTGTCCAGAAGCGAATTTAAATTCAGAAAGCAGGGTTTCTTTGAGCCCTATGCTATTGGTTGATGGACAAGACATAATCAATACTTATGCGAAAGAAGACAAAAACTCCTGCCAAAAATACAAGGAATACCAAAAATTGATACAAGAAAATCCAAAAATTGGCTATAAACACTGTGCAACATTGCTTGGTATTTCTCAGGGCAGCACAAGATGGTGGCACACTAAAGGCGCAAAGAAAGCAATTCCTTTGCCATTAAAAACTGTTGAAAAACTTAAAGAAGCAAATTTTTTGCCGTTCAATACAAATCACAAAAATTGCGAAAAAATATTGCGAATTTTGGGAACCTTGTTTGGGGATGGTGGCATTGACAAAAGACTTAACACAATGGCTTTCATTTCTTCCATAAAAGATGACGTTGACTTGTGGGAAAAAGATTTGCTGGAGATTTTTCCTTTTGTTTCAGGAAAAACCAATATGGTTGAAGGCGGGGAATACGGGCATTCGTGGAATATGCGAACTTTTGACAGAAATGTTATCAGGTTTTTTGTTGCTTTGGGCACTCCTGTTGGGAACAAGGTTTCAACAATTTACACTTTGCCAAAGTTTGTTTTTGATTTGCCAAGACATTTGAAAATTGCTTTTTTGGATGGTTTGCTTTCTTCAGAAGTTTCCGTGCCAAGCTTTCGCGGAGACAAACGCTGGAACTGGACAAAACGCTTCACAAATTTTTCTTTGGGCTTAAGCAAAATTGATGCGCTCGAAGAACAGCATAGAAAGTATCTTGGAGATTTGAAGAATCTTTGCGCTTCTGTTGGCTTAACTTGCACTCCAAATCTCAGAAAAGAAATAGGCAAAATAATCCTGCGAAAGGACGGGCACAAGAGCTGCTGTTACAGAATCTTCTTCCAAACGCACTTTGTAAAAATAATAAAATTCAACGAAAACTTTCCGCTGCGCTACGCTTCAGACAAAAAGCAAAGGCTTGAAGCAGAAATCAAAAAAGCGCGGGAATACAAGATGGACGCTATCCTATGTTCTTTACTATCCCAACAATCTAAAACCACCAAATAAAACCATTAATATTATTCCGAGAATTGTGCTGATTATAAGGTATTGTTTAAATTGGAATGAGCTTAGTTCAACTGCAAACCATGGCAAACTGTATTTTTTGGAATTGCTTTTTATTGGAAAATAATCAGTTGGTGCATAATTACCTGGCCAAAGAAACTCTTTCCGCTGTTTGAACTCCAATGTTTCGGGCTTGATTTTGATAGCTGCGAAAAAACCTAAAAAACAAAACAGCAGAGGGATAAACGAGAATATTAATGCACCCGAGATTTCAGGTTGGTAAGCATAAATACAATAGATTATAAATAGGTTAAGCAGAATCGGAGACATGCCGCGGGTATTGAAAATTATTTGATAGCCCCACTGCGTTTCTCGTTTTTTTTCAAATTTTGCCCATTCGGATTTTTTTCTTAGGTTCGTTAAAAAAGCAAAAGTATTTCCATAACAAAAAGGAAATAAAAATATTAAAATTGCAAAAATACTGAACCACAAAACAACAAAAAGCCAAAAAATGCTTTCGATGTTCATATGCAATAAAGAATCTGCAAACCCGTTTATTAACCTAATCTGGGTTTGATTAAACGCCAAAAAATCATTTTGCAAAATTCAATTTGTTTTTATTAAATCCATAGTATCTTTTCAGTAACTATTAGTGCATTCTTCAATTTGCATAATTATTTTAACCTTTTCAAGCGTGATATTCTTATGAGCGAAAAAACTGTTAAGCCTGTTTCTGCAAAAGTTTCAAAATTGCCTTTCAAGGGGCATGTGTATAATGTTACGACTGAAACAGGAAACCTTTTTGTAGAAGACATTCTTGTTCATAATTCCGGAGGCCTTGGGACTCCTGCTCATTTAAGGGTAGAGCCTGGAATGATTCACCGCGCTTCAGGTGGAGTTTTGTTTCTTGATGAAATTGCAACTTTATCGCCAAAGGCACAGCAGGAATTATTGACTGCAATGCAGGAAAAAAAATATTCAATTACTGGGCAAAGCGAATTAAGCAGCGGTGCAATGACAAGGACAGATCCTGTTCCATGCGATTTTGTCCTGGTTGCAGCTGGCAATTACAAGGACCTAAGAAAAGTCCATCCTGCTTTGCGCTCAAGAATCAGGGGTTATGGCTATGAGCTTTACATGAATACTGACATGCCTGACACAGAGGAAAACAGGCACAAGATTGTGCAGTTTGTTGCCCAGGAAGTCAAGAAAGATGGAAAAATCCCGCATTTTTCAAGGGAAGCAATTGAAGAAATTATTTTTGAGGCAAGAAAAAGGGCAGACCACAAAAACAAATTGACTTTGAAATTAAGGGATTTGGGCGGGCTGGTTAGGG
Source organism: Candidatus Iainarchaeum sp. (assembly GCA_028713935.1). GTDB lineage: Archaea > Iainarchaeota > Iainarchaeia > Iainarchaeales > JAGVNX01. Next base: position 17,467 of record JAQTNI010000010.1, on the reverse strand, counting down.
CAGCAGGCGATATTGCAAAGGAAAAAGGCCATTCCATTGTCCTTATTGAAGACATTGTCCAGGCAAAAATGTCTGCGCGCACCTTGGAGCAGCAGATGGTTGACAAAATGATTGAAATGAAAAAAGATTATGATGTTTATTTAAGCAAGGGCGCTGCAATCGGAAGAGTAAACGGCCTTGCAGTCATGAGTGATACCTCTGCAGGAATGATTCTGCCAATTGAAGCCGAAATTGCGCCAGCTTCAAGCAGGTCAGAGGGAAAATTGATTCCAACAGGAAAGCTTGGGGAAATTGCAAAAGAAGCAGTGCAGAACGTTTCCGCTTTGATAAAAAAGCTTTCAGGAAAGGACATTTCAACAAGGGATTTGCACATACAATTTTTGCAGACTTATGAAGGGGTGGAAGGGGATTCCGCAAGCGTTTCAGTTGCAACAGCAGTGATCAGCGCGCTTGAAGGCATTCCAATAAAACAAAGCCTTGCAATGACTGGAAGCCTGAGCGTGCGCGGAGAAGTTTTGCCGGTTGGCGGTGTAACAGGAAAAGTGCAGGCAGCAATAATTGCTGGCTTCAAGGAAGTGATTATTCCAAAGGCAAACATGCTTGATGTGGTGCTGCCAAAAAGCGAGCTTGCAAAAATAAAAATTATCCCCGCAAGCAACCTGAATGATGTTTTGAAGAATGCTTTTGAAACAGGCCAGAAAAAAAATTCTTTTTTGGATTCCCTGGAAAAAGTCCTGAAAGAAATCCCAAAAATAAAGGAAAAAATTTCAAAGCCAGTTCAAGTATAAAAAAATTTTAAATGCCCACATTATTATTTTGGGAATTTTTTCCCCATCAGTTCTTTCCTGATTTTTCTTGCAGCTCTCACGTCTTTCAAGGGGGAAAGCCAGAGTTTTGCGACAGCATGCACAGATTCATTATCCATGTTCTTCCTAAAAACACCTATTTTCTCATTAATCCGGCTTGTGCTTTTGCCTTCTGCAATAAGCCGCTTTCTTTCAGCAAGCATTCTGAATAATTTTCGTTTCGTCCTTCTTCTTATGTAATTCCTTACCCCCAATTGTGAATTCAGCAGGCCTTGCCTGGCCCTGGAAAGAATTTTTAACGCCATTTTTGAAAATAAGATGCATTGTTTTTTTAATTAATGTGCCCTCAAATGCTAATTATTGTTTTTTTGGTGGATTTGATGCAGCTTTTTTTGGATTCCGCGAACATTGAACAGGTAAAAGAGGCAAATTCTTGGGGGGTAATTGACGGAGTAACAACAAATCCTTCTCTCATTGCAAAGGAAGGAAAGGATTTCAAGGAAACAGTCAGGGAAATCTGCTCAATTGTTGACGGGGCAATTAGCGCCGAAGTGCTCTGCACTGACGATTCACAAAAAATGGCTGCAGAAGCTGAAAAACTTGTGCAGATACACAAAAATGTTGTAATAAAAATTCCCTTGAATTCAGAAGGCCTGAAAGCCATAAAACAATTGAGCAAAAAAGGAATAAGGACAAATGCAACCCTTGTTTTTTCAGTGAACCAGGCTCTTCTTGCAGCAAAAGCAGGCGCTTCTTTTGTCAGCCCCTTCATAGGCAGGCTTGATGATGTAGGGCAAGAAGGAATGCAGTTAATCCGTGACACTGTCCAGGTGTTCAGGGCTTATAATTTGAAATGCAAAATAATTGTTGCAAGCATTCGGCACCCGATGCATGTTGCGGAAGCAGCAAAGCTTGGTGCTGACATTGCAACAGTGCCTTTTGATGTCCTGCAAAAAATGATTAAGCATCCCCTGACAGAAAAAGGAATCCAGGCTTTTCTTGAGGATGCAAAAAAAACAAGCCAAAAAATTTAAGGGCGCTGATAGTCTGTAATTTATTTAAAAATGAACTAGAAGAGATTCACTTTTTTTCTTTCCTTTCAAACGTTGGAAGAGGCTTTTTTTCTTCCAATTGTTTTAAGCGAGCTTGCAAACGTTCAACGCGGTGTTGAAAGCGGCTCCCTCTTTCGCCTAATTCTTCTTGGAATTTTCCGGATACACGGCGGAAAAATTCGGCAACTTCTATCGGGTCACGACCCAACTTTTCCACATACTCTTTGTATTCGTCGGGTGATCGCTCTCGAAATTCTTTAAACCTTTTTGTTTTGGCAGCTTCTTTTCGTACGTTGCCGAGTTCCATTAGGCGATTCAATTCTATCATTTCATTCTGTCTTTTCAATAATGCGATTCGCTTTCGTGTACGCCTTTTAAGAAGTTTTTTCCGGATTGGTGCAAGTAGCTGTTACGTGACAGCGCTTATGGCTCCATTTTTTTGTCTTGATTAATCGCCGCATTGAAATCAGCATTAGAAAAGCTACTGCATAAGCAGTATTCTTCCTTCTCTCATTTTGAATTTTTCTTTCGGGATTTCCTTTAGGTCTTTTGTTTTTGAATCAACAAATGCAATTGTGTTTTTGGCCTTGTTGATTTTTTCAACTTTGCCAAGCCATTTGCCTTCCTTGTTGTAAACAGGCAATCCAATCAATAATTTTGTTATTTTCTTTTTTATGTCCATTATGCTTAGTGCCCTGAAAGAAACCAGCAGTATTGCAAAGCTTCCTATTAAAGTCATTAGGAACCATGCAAGGTCTGCCTGCCTGAGAAAAACAAGTGTTCCCGCGTCCAATACAAACCAGACCATTATTATTGAAACACCAGTAAACAGGTATCTTCTTATCAGATATGCTTTTTTGAAATGCAGCAAATCAAGTATTCTCCCTATTATCATGCTCATTGCCGCTAAAACCACGAAAATGTATGTTGAATGGATTACGCTCACTGAATCCAGAAGCAGGTCTGTCATTTGAATGCCAACAAAATTATTGAACGCAGTGTATGCGCCGAAAGCAATTATGAAAAAAGCCCCAATGTAAAACAAGGAGCTTATTCTTTGCAGAGAAATTCCCTTTGTAACCCTTCTCAGGCTTGAAATTGCTATTTCTTCTATGCCAAACCCCTTCAGGAGAAGGTAAATCCCCACTATTAGCATTAAGCCCTGTATGAAAAGCGCCTGTGCCCCGTAAATGTATGTCAATGCGTAAAACAGCAATACAATTCCAGGCAATCCAAATGCAATTCTTGCAATGTAAGGGTCTTTCAGGGCTTCTTTTACAGTGAAAAAAGCTGATTCTATTTCCATTGCCTGTTTTATTATCAGGGTTTCTTTTGAAACAATTCTCGACCTGCTTTGCAGGATTGGCAATACCTGGTCGTCTTCTGCTCCGTCAGTTACAAGCACAAGCCCCTCAGCAGGAAATTTTTCCAGCACAATATCAAGCTGCCTGCTTATTTCCCTGTCGGATTCAAATCCGGATTTTCCAATGCCTGTTACTGTTGCAATTTCAAGGTTGGGAAATTTTGCCTTTAATTCGTCAAATTTTTTTACTGCTGCAAAAATGCAGTTTGCATCCGCCTCTGTGGGGTCTGCAAGGGCGAGCTTTGAAGCCGCTTTCAGGTTTGGTTCCCGTCCAATGACAGGGCCTTGCACGTCTGTTTTTCTGCCCAAATCATTGTCCCTGTCAACGCAAATAATCAGGATTTTTTCCAAAAAACCACCGTTTGTTGCTACCAAAATAATATATACTCAATTAAGTATTTATATTTAACAATTAAAGGATTATCGTACCAAGTGTTTGTACAAAGCAGGTTTTTTTTGTGACAAAAAGATTTTCAAATGTGGAATCGCACAAAATAAAGCAGGGAATTTTCCTGCTCCTAATTGTCCTGATAATCACAATTATTTATTTGGCGTTTACAAACATGACTTTTTTTGCATATATCCTGCTTTCAGTTTCAATTCTTTTTATTCTGGGCTTTCTTATTTGGAGATACGATTTTCTCCTGACTCTGAAAGAATATGAAAGGGCAGTAATTTACAGGTTTGGAAAAGTAGTGCGTGTGGGAGGCCCTGGCTGGACATTTGTTTTGCCAATAATTGAATCCTTCAAAATAGTTGATTTGAGAACCCACACAATTGACATTCCTCCCCAGGAAGTAATCACTTCCGACAAGATTGTCCTCACAATTGATGCAATAATTTATTTGTATGTAAAGCCAGACAACCAGTCAGTAGTCAAGAGTGTAGTGGAAATAAAGGATTATGAAAAGGCGGCAGAGGAATTTGTAAAGTCAACAGTGAGAGATGTTTCAGGAACATTAAGTTTTACAGAGCTGATCACGAATATTTCTGAATTCAACAAGCGTGTCCTTTCCGAAATTGAAAAAATTGCCGAGGCATGGGGAGTAACTGTTGAGGCTGTCCAGATTTCAAACATTAAAATTCCAAAAGAACTTGAAGATGCATTGACAAATCAGAAAGCCGCTGAACAGCAAAAGTTTGCAAGAAGCCAGCTTGCAGATGCCCACAAGCTTGAAATAGAAGCAGTAAAAGCAGCCGCAGAGCAATTGTCAGACAAGGCGCTTGCATATTACTATATCAGGGCGCTTGAAAAGCTTGGCGAGGGAAGAAGCACAAAATTCTTTTTTCCTATGGAATTAACAAAGCTTGCGGAAGCAATCGGCGGAACCCTTGCAAGCCGGGCAACCCTTAAAGATTCAGATGAACTTGAATCACTATTCAAAAAATACAAGCCGGCTTTGAAAAAAATACTTGAAAAATAATGTGGGTTCAAATCCAGCTTGGCCTAATTGAATATTAAGTCGGGATAGTAAATGAGCAAAGTTTATGTTTTTGGGCCGATTCATTTGTTTGGAAAAAGTTACCTTCCCATTTATAGGCACCTAACAAAGCTATGCAAAAAACATTTTGATAAGGTCATTGGAACATATCCCGATTTTTGGAATTCAAAGGAAAGCCCCCAAGAATTTTATGGCCGCACATATAAAACCATAACTGATTGTGATTTGTTTATTGGCGAGGTTTCAAGCCCGTCTATTGGAGTTGGAATGGAATTCCAAATGGCGCAGGAACATGGCATTCCCTGCATTGCACTTTGCAAAAAAGGAATCAAACCATCCAAAATGATTGCTGGAATTCCCTGCACAAAGAAAATAATTTACTACAAAGATATTGCTGATTTGTCTAAACAATTGGAAAAAGCTGTTAAGCAATGGGAATAGCCAAAGAATAACTTGCCAGCAATCACCTGGATTTACTCAGCCCAGCGTAACGCAGCAGATCAAAATTTTTCCAAGAACGAACAGCGGAAATTTGGTTCCAAAAAGAAGTTATTTTGAAAAAGCAAAAATAATCCGAACAAGCAAAATTTGGAAAGAGCGGTTTTTATGAGAATAAAGTTTGAAGCCCATGCTGAGAATCAAATTAAGGAGCGCTTGTTGGATAAAAAGCAGGTTGAAGAAACTTTGCTAAACCCCGATAATATTGTTGACTCCAAAAACAACAGGAAGATTGCGCAGAAAGTTTTTCAGGCAAAGGGCTTTAAATTTTTGTTGAGAGTAATATATGTAATAGAGAACTCTGACTTTGTAGTGCTAAGCGCTTACAAAACAACAAGAATTGAAAAATATGTGGTGAAAGAATGAGAGTAAAATTCGATGCAAAAGCTGACGCGATTTACATTCGTTTCAGCGAAGAGCCTTATTTTGAAAGTGACGAAATAAAAGAAGGCTTTATTTTAGACTTGGACAAAAAAGGAAAAGTAATCGGCCTAGAAATTTTGGATGTTTCAGAAAATCTTCCAAAAGAGGCCTTTCAAAAAATAAGCTTTGAAACAATTCCGGCAAAAGCCACAGCATAAATAAAAAAAGTGATTAATCGTATTTCGGCGTATTTCACTATTTTTGGTTTGGAGCATTATGCGATTCAAAAGCTTGAAACAATCACAAGTGCTTCTATTGCCGCGCCTATTGCAATGCAGGCAAAAGCAGTTATTACCAGGAGAAAGGCATCTTTTGCAATTGTGCCAGGCTCGTGCCTGTAATAATGCCTTTTTGTAATCATTATTCCAATTATTGCGCCTGCAATTGCTCCAATGAAATAGCCAGATGCTTCGAACAAGCCGTGAGGAACAAGGCCTAATGCATTAAACATGCCGTGTGAAAAAGCAATTAGCCCATTGAACAATCCAAACTGGGTATAGCTTGCTGCAAGCGCAAGGACATCTTTTCCGATTACAACTCCGATTATTGAAGCATTCCAGGCAATCAAAAAAATCGCCCCTGCCCCGAAAACAATTGACAATATTATTGCAAGAGCAAGCACAGAGGCATTGTTTATTGCAATTGCTTCAAACCAGCAGAAAGCGTTTCTTCCACAGGGGCTTTCTTCCGCAGCAAACATTCCTTCTCCTGACAGATCACTTTTCAACTGCCCTATCTGGGTTAAGCTTGATTCCTGGGCAGAAAAAATGTTTTTTTCCATTTCCACTGGCAGCACTGAGTACCAGAAGGCATAGCTGATTATCAGGCCAATGAAAATCCATGCAAATGCCTGGAGTATGTTAAAATGCCTTGCAAGGAAGGTAGGGGCAAAGCCGGGATGCCTTGCTTCTTTTTTTTCCTCGTGCTTCAAAAGTGTTTCCATTAGGGGAATAAGGCCGATTGTGAAAAACGCTATTCCTAGCCAGCTCGAGTTTTCCCTGAAAACATAGTATGCTATGAACATTGCAATGCTGCTCATTATTATTGCGTGAAGCACCATTAGCAGGGGATGCCTGTGGATTGTTTTTGCAGTGAAAAGCGTTTCCAGAACCATACAAATCATTCCCGAGTTTCTTTCTTTAAAGAAAAAGAAAGGGTGGCTTTAAATATTTTGTGATTTTATAATTATTATATTAGAGAATGAGGAAAGCTGAATTATTAATCTTTTTCCTATTTTTGAGGTTTTTTTATGAAATGTTCTTTGCCAGGTGAATTTTTGGCTACTGAAGAGGAATTTTCAAAAGGCGAAAATACTTTTGAAGAAAACGGAGACATTTTTTCAGACTCCATTGGAAAGCCAAGTGAGGACACAAAGAGAAAAGTGATTTCAATTGCAAAGGCAAAAGTGCTTGCCCCGATTGCGGTTGGCAGCATTGTTTTTGGCATTGTAAATCTTGTCAGGACAAATTCTGTTTCAATAGAATTGTCCTCGCTGAAAAGCGCTTCAGAAAGGCAGGTTGTTGGCAGTTCTTATGCAATGCTTCCCGTGAGAAATGTTTCAAGGGAATACATTGAGAATTTGAAGCAGGAATTCAAAATAGGCGATTTTGTAAAAGCCAAGGTTTCTGAAGCAAAGCCATGGGGAATTGACCTTAGGACAAACGAAGCAGAACTTGGAGTGATAAAGGCTTTTTGCAGCAAATGCAGGCATCCTTTGCAGCTTTCTGGCAGGGGCTTGAAATGCACCAGCTGTGGAAATTCAGAAACCCGCAAGCTTTCCTCAGAATACGAGTCACAGCCTGCTCTTCAAGAAACTGCAGAATTGTAATTATAATTTTTCTAAAATTTTTTTGAGGTCCGCCCTTTTCTTTCTTTGCAAGACCTTGCAAACCTTGCGGTTTGCGAGGCCTCGTGAAGCTTTGCTTCACAAGGAAGAAAAGTGCAAGGTGCCCAAAAGAAAGAATCCTGAATTGGGGATAAACAAGTTGTCCAAGAAAAGGAAACAATTTATTTTTATGAATAAATTTTTTTGAGGTGTTGCTTTGGAAATAGAGGTTTTGGAAAACAAAAAGGATTCCCTTGAATTCATGATAAAAGGGGAAAGGCATACTTTTTCAGGCATTTTAAAGGAAGCCCTGGCCAATGATCCCAAGGTTGAATTTGTTGCCTGCACTTTGAACCATCCGCAGGACAATGACACAAAATTCATTGTAAAGACAGACGGCAAAACAGCCGCAAAAGCACTGCAGGATGCAATAAAAACAATTGACTCTAACCTTGAAGAACTGGAAGAGGCATTTAAAAAAGCATTAAAAGACTAATTCTCTTTTTTTTGCAAAGGCCTTTGCAAATGAAACCTTTTCTGCGCGCACTTGGAATTGATGACGGTTTTTTCAGGCCAAGGACAAAAACGCAGACAATCCTTGTTGGAGTTGTTTACAGGTTTGGCCACACAGTGGAAGGGATTCTCTCCACAAAAATCAGGGTCGACGGGTTTGATTCGACAAAAAAAATAATTTGGATGGCAAAAAAAACAAAATTCTCGGGGCAGGTTTCTTTCCTGTTGCTCAGCGGAAAAAATTTTGCAGCCTCCAACATTCCAGCCGTAAAAAAAATTTTTGAAGAAACAAAAATTCCAGTAATATTTGTTTTCCGAAGCCACCCAAAAATGGAAAAATTCATTTCTGCACTTAAAAAAGTTTCAAATTTCAAAAAACGCTTTTTGCTTGTGCAGGAGGCAGGCGAAATCCACAAATTCAAAAAATTTTTTTTCCAGTTTTACGGATGCTCAGAACAGGAAGCAAAAACTGCCCTGCAAAAAACAATTCTGCACAGCAACCTGCCAGAACCAGTGAGGCTGGCACACCTGATTGCTTCGGGCATTACAATCGGGGAAAGCACAAGGCCCAAATAGTGTTAAAAGGCAGGATTTTCTTATTATTATGGGGTTTTTTTGGTGAGCAAGAACAACAAAAAAAATCTGCCTTTCCCTGGTGCACAGGAAAAACCAGAAAAGGGAATTGTTTCCGCGCTTAAAAAAATCCACGGAAAATTAAAATGGATAGACCCCTTTACCTATGTGGATTTATTCCTCATGCCAAAAATCAATCCTTCAAAAAACGAGTGGATAAGCACAGGAATTTACCTTGTTTCCGCCTTTGTTTTTGCATGGCTGATTTACACGGGACTGGGCATTGCTTTTGGAACTTCCTCGCCAATGGTGATTGTTGTAAGCGGAAGCATGGAGCCAGTATACCACAGGGGAGATGTAATTGCCTTGTTCGGCGCAAACACGCAAAACATACAGGCGCAAGAAGCAAGCCTAAACCTGCCAACACTGCAGAACATTCCTTTTTCAGAATTTGCAGTCCCGGAATACTCAAAGACAAGCGAAACAACAGCAGGCTTCATACTGAATAAAATCAAGTTCAGTTCAGGCCAGGAAATACAAATAACAAAAACAGGAAGCATTATTGTTTATTTCTCGGAGCTTTCACAAATCCCGATAATTCACAGGGCAGTAGCCAAAATTCATGTTCAGGACGGGGACTACATCCTTACAAAAGGCGATTCAGTGAACAACCCCACAATTGACCAGGACTGTGGAAAAGTATCAACAACCACAAACGGAAACACTGTGTATGTTGAAACAGAAAAACCCTGCATAACACTCTACCCAGTAAAAATATCCTCTCTTCAGGGAATTTCAGCCCTGCAAATCCCCGCAATCGGCTGCGCAAAACTCTGGCTCTTTGACGATTTATTCAGCCTGATTGCAAAAGGAAAACTCCCGCCAGACTTCAAAGGAATATGCTGAATTTTCAGTGCAAGGGGCATTTCAGCAGCCATCCAAAACATAGTTTATTAATAATTTTCCAATTTTAATTCTCAGTTCAGCTTAATTGCCCTTAAAATTAATTGTGATAATTATGAAAATAATTTTTGAAAAAGCAGTTGATTTCCAGAAATGCATTGACGCAATTTCTGTGCTGATTGATGAAGCAGAATTTTTGCTTGACGAAAACAGGCTTTCCCTCAAGGCAACAGACCCTTCGCAGATTTCAATGGTTGACTTTGCAATTGACAAAAAAGCCTTCAAGGAGTATGATGTAAAAGAAAAAACAAAAATCGGGATAGACCTTTCCTATTTCGGGCAGGTAATGAACAGGGCAAAAGCAAACGATTCACTTGTGCTTGAACTGGATGAAGACAAAAGCAGGTTAAATGTAACCTTTGAAGGCGCATCAACAAGGCACTTTGAAATACCCCTGATTGACATCTCAACTGCAGAGCTTCCAAACCCAAAAATAGAATTTGACACTGAAATCAGAATCAAGGCAGGCATTATTCAAGACGCCCTGAAAGACGCCTCATTGATAAGCACCCATGTTTCCCTGGGCGCAACAAAAGAAGATTTTTATGTAAAAGCAAATTCGAGCAAAGGCAACTTGTACAACAAAACAAAAAAAGACGGAAAAAATCTTGTAGAATTAAAAACAACAAAAGAAACAAGCAGCATGTTTCCACTTGACTATTTGCAGGACATGCTCAAAGCGCCTTCATCAGACTCAGAAATAGAATTGAAGCTCAAGACAAATGCGCCAGTGCAAATAAAATACAGCATAGGCGAAGCAAAAATCACTTACTTTTTGGCGCCACGCATTGAAAGCGATTAAACCCGCCTGCGCTTCTGCTGCACTCTTTTTCTCAATTCCAAATATTCTGCAACATGCGGAGCAGGCGTGTATTTAACAGGCTTGCTCTCAAGCGCTGCAAGGCTGTCAGCCAGCAGGTTGATTTCCCTTTGTGAAACAAAGCGCGGGTCTGCATTCCTGATTGCATCACGCAGCCCTTTGATTGCAGCAGCCCTTGACAATTCAGGCTGTTCAACCACTTTCCTTACAAAAGAAAACAATTTTTCCATGGTTGGCATTGCACTCTTGTTGCCAACTGTTTCAAAAATTTTGTCGATTAGTGATAAAGGCACTCCTGCCATTTTGGCATTTTCAGCTAAAGATTTAAAATTGCTAGATGCTAACTTTGCGCGCTTTTTGAATAAATCCTTTAAATATAATAATTTTTTTCCCAAGGGATGCAACCTTGCTTTTTCAGGGTCAATATGTGCTTCACCTCCGAATTGTTGCAATGCCCCGCTTTGGGATTCAGAGTCTATAAAAACCCACAAATTTTCCCATTTCCAAACTTCCCTTGCGGCTTTCCCGATTTGCAGAATCAGTTTTTTCTGTTCAGTATTCGGCTTGAACATATCAAACTAATCGCAACAAGAATATAAAAGTCTTTTCAGGCTCAGTTTGCCAGTTGCCTTTATTCCAATTCTTTGATGATGCATTTTTGCTGTTTGCCTGGATGGGATTCAAAACTTTTTTATTGGAATCGATGCATTATTTTATTGGTGGATTGTATGAAAGCAAAGACTTTTGATGTTATTATTGAAAGAGACGAGGATGGCTGGTTTATTGCAGATGTTCCAGCTTTGCATGCCTGCCATACCCAGGGCAAGACAAAAAAAGAAGTTTTGGCAAATATTAAGGAAGCAATAGAATTATGCCTGGAAATTGAAGAGGAAAGGGAAAACAAGCAAAAAACAGGTTTTGTTTCCGTTGAAAAGGTTTCAGTGTATGCCTAATTCCGTCAAGCTCCGCAAGGTTCTCGATGCCTTGCACAAACTCGGATTCAAAGAAATAAGGCAAAAAGGCTCTCATGTTTTCTTTGAACATCCGGATGGAAGAACAACATTAGTGCCAATGCACAAAGAAATCAAAATCAAGCTTTTAACAAAAATAATCAAGCAAGACTTGAAAATGCAAAAAGAAGAATTCTTCAAAATGATTTGACACGATTTCATTTCTCAAAGTTTCATTTTTCCGCTTTTGCCCTTGCCTTCCTGAAAAGCCTTAGCATTTCATGTTCAATTGGAAAGGCAAAAAAATTGTGTTTCCATCTCCATAAGGCCGTTTTGTGAAAGGCGTTCTGCACAAAACCGAATTTTTCAATGTGCTTTTCTTTTTAATAATCGCAGGCATAGGGAAAAACAAAATCCATTAATTGCTGTGAAATTGCTTATTTTTTTTTTGAAACCCAGGGAACATTGTTTGCAACAATTTCAAAATCAGCCCATTCTTCCAGAGTTTTCGGCTCCTTAAAGCCAAGCTTTTTGCTTGTTTCAAACAAAGGATTGCCGGGATAAGGAGTGTAAACAAACAAGAGAATTGCATGGTATTTTTTTTCTGGCAGGCTTTTTTCAAGCATTTTCATAATGTCAAAAATTTCTTTTTTAACGCCTTCATCGGCTTTTTTTTTGTTAAGATAATCGGGAAATCTTGGTATTCCCGCCATCAAAGAAAAAACAACGTCAATATTGTGCCTGCGCGTTGTTTCAGCAAGCTTCACTGTTTCTTCCGGAGAAGTGTCCTTGTCAATCAAATCCAGTATTTCCTGGCTTCCGCCTTCCGCACCAATGAGGATGCTTTTGCAGCCGCTTTTTTCCATCAAACTCCACAATTTTTCATCATACATTAACAATTGCTTTGTCCTGCCATTTGCATCTCCCCACTGGATTTTCAATTTTTTTTTTATAAGCCCGGCACAAATTTTTTTTATTCTTTCCTTATCCACAAAAAAATTGCTGTCATTAAATCCAAAAAACTCGATATTGTGCTTTTCAGCAAGGAATTCCATTTGTTTTAAGACACGTTCAGGTTTCAGGCCGAACCATTTTCTTTTTGAAAGCACCGGCTCAACGCAAAAAGAACACCTGTGCGGGCAGCCATAAGAAGTGCAAAGGTTAATGTATCTTTTTCCTTCAACAGGAATTACATGCTTTTCAACATCAACAAGGGAAAAATCAATGTCAGGAAAATTGTTTACATCTTCAGGCTCCCTGCATGGATTGATTGTTATTTTTCCCCTGTTTTTATAGGCAATTCCCTTTATTGCGCCAAGGCTTTTTTTTTCCAAAAGCGCTTCCACAAGCTCTGCAAAAGGCCTCTGGCCCTGCCCAACAACAACAATGTCAGCAAATTCGCTTTTCAGGGTTTCTTCTGGCAATAAGGAGCAATGGTATCCGCCCCAGACAACAGGAATAAAAGGATTTTTTTTGCGCGCAATTTTGATTGCCCCAATTGCGCTTTTTATCTGATAGCCTGTCATTGAGCTTACGCCAAAAAGAAGGGTATTTTCGTCAATTGCATTGCGGATTTCCTTTTCATAATCGGAATTTGGGTTTGCTGAAATTATTTTTATTGAAAACTTTTTTTTGTCAACAAGAGAGCAAATTTCCATCAATGCAAGCGGCAAGCCCAGATAATAGCCGTGTTCTGAAGGCCGGGGCATGAATAATACTATTTTCTTTTTTTGGTTTTTTTGCATTAAAACTTTTGCCACAGGAAACGTTTAAATAATATTTATGCGCCAATTAGGTAAGAGGCAATCCGAATGGCAATTGAACTGAAAAACACTGTTCCCTGGAAAAAGGCAATTGACTCGATTTCAAGCTTTATTTCAGAGGGAAACATTCATTTTTCAGATTCAGGGATTTTTTTCAAGGCAATTGACCCAAGCCAGGTTGTTTTTGTGGAATTTGACCTTCCAAAAACAGTTTTTGACAAGTATTCAATTGAACCGACCCTTGTAGGCGTTGACTTGGTTGAATTGGGCAAAATAATGGGAAGGGCAATGCCCGAAGACAAGCTTTCAATGGACCTTACAGAATCAGAGCTTTTGCTTTCCTTTGACGGAGAAACCACGAGAAATTTTTCCCTGCCTTTGATTGACATCAATGAAGAGGAAATAAACATTCCCGAAACAAAATTTGACGCAAAAGTTGAAATCAATTCGCGCATACTTAAAGAGGCAATAAAAGACGCAGCTCTTTTCGGAAGCAGCGCTGTTTTTAAAATAAAAAATTCCTGTTTTTCAATTGAATCGCAGGGCAGTTCGGGTGCAGTTAAAGCCTCTCTCAAGCAGGCAAAAGTCACTTCCATAAAAAACCTTGAAAAACCCGAAAAATCAGAAATAATTTCAAAATACTCCCTGAATTTTTTGCAGAACATAATAAAGGAAGCAGACTCGGACAAAAAGCTCTTTCTGGAAATGAAAACGGATTCTCCAATGAAAATTTCCTATTCAATAGGCCCAAGCAGCATGCAATTCAGGCTAGCGCACATGATACTCTGAACATTTAAATAGTAGTTTGTGCCTTTCTTTTTCATGAATTCAAATGCCCAGGCAGGAATTGCTGTTTTTCTAATTGTGGGCATTATTGTTGTTGCGGGAATTGCCTTAACTGCATTGAACCTGAACTCTGGTTCAGTCCTTCTTACTGTGCCTTTTCAAGGGGCACAAACTACAAATCCTGCTCCTGTATTTGAGGTAACCCAAAAAACACCAAGTGATGTTGTTGCTACAGAACCAAAGAACTTGATTCCAAAACAAAATTCTTTAATTGATATTGCGCCAACAATTAATTTGAGAAGCGAGGATTCTATTTATAATTTCCTGCAATCCGAAGGAAACAATGGAATAATTCTCATAGACCAAAGGCTTGGATTCGAAAGTATATTAGAAAAAAATCAAAAAACGAAACAGCAGATTGAGGGATTAAAAAAAACAGGCATTGTCGAAAACATTTCAAAAGCCGAAGAACTAGAAAAAAATTTAACCTTCTCCCTTAAAGCCCACAAAAATAAGATAAAAGCCGAACAAGAACGATTGCTTACCCTCTTGGGTGTTTCAAGCAACCAAGTTCACAAAACAGTAAATATGCTGAATACTATGTTTATTCCAAAAGAGGCAATAGTAAAAAACTTGCTCAACCAATTGCCAGGGGGGGTAGAGGTATATCCAAACGCGACAGTTTATGCAATGCTCATGGACTCAGTTCCCCTTATTAATGCAAACGATGTTTGGAAACTAAATAGGCACGGTTCCTTGTGCTTGATGGAAGCGGAAAATCCAATACCTATTCAAAGAGATAACCCAACAACAGAAAAATCTCTGCCTCACCGTCAGTGCCTAACTGGAAAAGGAATCCGCATTGGAATCATTGATACGGGAGTGGATTATACCCACCCGGACTTAGGCGGTTGCATTGGTTTGGGATGCAAGGTCTTGGGGGGTTGGGATTTTGTAAACAATGATGCTGACCCAATAGATGACATGGGGCATGGCACCCACGTGGCTGCAACTGCAGCCGGAAACGGAATCCTGAAAGGAGTCGCACCAGAAGCTAACATTTATGCCTACAAAGTTCTTAATTCTTCTGGTAGTGGCTACACGGAAAATATAATTCTGGCTGTTGACCGCTCATTTGATGTGGATGGAGATGGATATATTTATGGAATTGATCCTGAAGAGGATGATCCAAATGATATTTTAGATGTAATTAATCTTAGTTTGGGAGGAATTGGGGGTGCAGATGACCCACTAAGTTTGGCGGTTGACAATGCCGTAGAGAATGGCATTATTGCCGTAGTATCTGCAGGCAATTCGGGGCCTTACGGAAATGTTGTGTGTAGAAATATTAATTATCCGGAAGGAACCCATCATTCGGCAAATTGTTCACCGAGCGTAGCAAGGAACGCAATTAGTGTTGGTGCCGGATTCAAAAAAAATTATGATGGACTATACTGGGGCGATATTAATCCTCCAACGGGAAAAATTACTGGTTTTAGTTCTCGTGGCCCAGGGAAATATGGCGTGTTAAAACCGGATTTGTCTGCCCCAGGGGCTGTTATTTGTGCTGCAGAATTTGATGATGCATGGTCAGATTATCGTTGCCTTGATGAAAGCCATGTAGGAATATCGGGGACATCAATGGCCTCGCCTCATGTGGCTGGCATAGCTGCATTATTAAAGCAACAGCACCCGGATTGGTCTCCGCTCCAAATTAAATCCCTCTTGAAACATACTGCAGTCAGTTACAATAACCCGTTCATAGAAGAGGGCGTGGGAATGGTAGATGGTCTACTGGCAGTTCAGTATCACGGAATTGTCCCTGTTATAGAAGCTGAATTATCAACTGATTTCTATGAAAGCGAGCCTTTTACATTAACCTATTCTGTAGGATATAACCCAAATCAATCAATGGTGAAAATTGACAGAGCTATTTTTTCATCATATGATTTCAAAGAACAAGACTTAGCTTGGGAATTAATTTATTTCAGGGAATTTTCTTCTGGCGAGCCACAAGCCGATGCCCTGACAATTGACTTTGCCAATCCAGAAAGCACCGGGGAAGTCTATAGAGTCACGGTTACCCCGCAAAATGAAGAATCATTTGAGGAATATCTAGTGATTGGAAATGCCTTTATTAACAATGATAATTATGCACCGGGATGGCCAAAAACAATACAAACTCCCAATAACAGTGCTCTTACAACAATCAATATTGGGAACTTTCGGGGCACTACCACAATGGATATTGCTGGCGACATAGACACCCCGTATCCTGAGACACTTGCCCTTGCCTCTTTTTTGTTTGACTATCAAGGACAAAACAACCTCGACATTTCCGGTAGCAACACAAGTTTCGTTGACAGGGCAGAATCGCTATTCTTTGTCAATGTCGATCAAGATGGACAAAACGAATTGTTTGCGGACGGCATTTTGTTTGATGATAATGGTCAAGTACTATTTAATGAACAAAAAACCTCGCGCCAAACAACAGTTGCAGATTTAGATGGCGACGGACAATATGAAATAATAAATATCAATGACAACACTCAAGGGATGAAAGGAATACGCATGTCATTTTTGTCTCAGTCACCAATAGTAATTGATTACGGTAGGCTTGAGCATCCCTCTTTTGCGGTCGGAGATTTGTTCAATGATGGGGGGAAAGATATCGTTTATACAAGATACAACGGGCCGCTGATGATTGCTAATTTTCATACTGACGGAACATATCAGCTAATACAAACAACACAAAATAAAATGCTTGTAAGGGCAATTGCAGACCTTGATGGAGATGGAACGCTTGAACTTATCTGTAGCAAATCGAATACGTTGTTTGTCTTAAAAAACTTAAGCATACAGTATTCTGCAACAACAAGCCAGTATAATGGCTCCGTCCGAATTCAAATAAGTGATGTTTCCGGAGATGAAAGTCCGGAAATTTTAGCAGTTGAATCAGACCAATCAATGGAAAATTATGATATACGGGTATATGATAACCAACTAAACTTATTGGTATCAATACCCCTAGAAGAGCAATTGCTGGGAGGCAACTTTTTTCTTTATGACTTTGATTTTGACCAAAAAGCGGAAATAATGAATGTCGGAAAAGATCGATTATATGTTTATAGTGGAAGCGGGCAAGTACTATCTGATTCGATTCCAATTACCTGGATTACAAACGGGTTGGATTATCTCACTGGCTTGGTAATTGGAGACACTGACGCAGATGGAAAAATGGAATTATTCGGACACACTTTCGGCGCATATTTAGGCGGGGGCTCCGCAAAGATTTATGGCTGGAAGTTACCATTCACTTACCAAGAAAATGAAATCAATTGGCTTAAAGAAGGTTATGATAATGGGCGAACATATTGTTATCGGTGCAATACATGAGAACAATTTCATTGAAGAACCTTTGTAAATAAAAAACGTGCAGAAAAAATAAAAATACCAAAGCATTGCCTAATTAGTAATGCCCGGATTTTTCAATGGGAATTAATATTATAAATGTTTTTTTGGAATATATTTTTATGACAATAATGCCTGATATGAAAGCTTATGTGTTACGTGACAGCGCTTATGGCTCCATTTTTTTGTTTGTTTCTATATGCTTGATTGGGTGTAAGATATTTTAAGCTTGAGTGCGGCGTGTTGTTGTATTCTGGTTGATAGTGTTTGAATAACTTG
>JAQTNI010000009.1 GCA_028713935.1 Candidatus Iainarchaeum sp. | reverse complement strand
TCTTCAATGTCTGCCGGAAGCAGTGTTGATGAATAATCATAGCCAAGCTTTAAGCCGCTCCAGCCGTTTGGATTGTGCGAAGCTGTAACCATTGCAAGGCCCTTGGTTTTGAAATAGTACTGCGAAAAATAGGAAACCGGGGTTGTAACCATGCCAATATTTACAATATTAATTCCTGTTTCAGCCAGGCCTTTGATAAGGGCTTTTGCAAGTTTTTCACTGTATGCCCTTGCATCAAAACCAACAATGCATTCTTTAATTTCCTTTTTGGCAAGCATTGTCCCGAAGCCTTTGCCGATAAGGCAAATGCTGTTTTCATTAAGTTCTTTTTCATTTACTTTCCCCCTGATGTCATAGGTTCGGAACATTGTTTTTTCCAGTTCTGCCATTAAACCGCCATTATAAGTTCTGTGAAAAGTATTAAATTAATCTTATGGAACAATAATAGTGAAAAGCACTTAATATTGTTGCTTTTAATTTTTAGGCTGAATTAAAAATAATCAAATTGTAGTTTTATTGTAATTTTAAGAACGGGTGGTTTTATGGTTAAAGTTGCGATTAATGGTTTTGGAAGGATTGGGAGGCATGTTTTTCGGCTTGCCTTGAAAAACAAAAAAATTGAAATTGTTGCGGTAAATGATTTGACTGACACAAAGACTCTTGCGCATTTGCTGAAATATGATTCTGTGCATGGGATTTTTGATGCAGAAGTTTCCTCTGAAAATAGTGCGATTATTGTGAATGGAAAAAAAGTTCAGGTTTTTGCTGAAAAAGACCCTGCTATGCTTCCCTGGAAAAAGCTTGGGATTGAAATTGCGCTTGAAAGCACTGGGGCTTTTACGACAAAGGCTGATGCATCAAAACATCTTTCTGCTGGGGCAAAAAAGGCAATTGTAAGCGCTCCCTGCAAGGGTGGGGAAGTGAAAACAATTGTGCTTGGAGTGAATGAAGAAGCATATTCAAAATCAGATAATGTTGTTTCAATGGCTTCCTGCACAACAAACTGCCTGGCTCCAATGGCAAAAGTTATTAATGAAAATTTTGGAATTGAAGAAGGGTTCATGACAACTGTCCATGCTTACACCAATGACCAAAAAATTTTAGACCTGCCCCACAAGGATTTGAGAAGGGCAAGGGCGGCCGCAGTGAACATTATTCCGACAAGCACTGGCGCTGCAAATGCGCTCGGCGAAGTACTTCCCTCCCTGAAAGGAAAACTTGACGGAATTGCAGTAAGAGTGCCTGTTCCTGATGGCAGCCTGACAGACCTTGTTATAAGGGTTGGAAAAAAAACAACAAAAGAGGAAATAAATTCCGCTTTCAAAAGCGCTTCGCAGCAGAAATTAAGGGGAATTTTGGAATATTCGGAAGAGCCTCTTGTGAGCACTGATATTGTTGGAAATTTGCACAGCTGCATTTTTGATTCACAGCAGACAAAGGCAATTGGGAACCTTGTAAAGGTGCTTGGCTGGTATGACAATGAAATGGGCTATTCACAAAGGCTGGTTGACCTGATTGGTTTTATTGAAAAAAAAGGATTGTGAAAGCCTTGCCTGAAGTTGTTTGTTTTGGAAATGCAACAATTGATGTTTTTGTGCATCTTGCGGAAGAGCATCTGCAAAAAGGAAAATTGTGCCTTTTGCCTGATTCAAAAATAGAGGCGGATAATATTTTTTTTGCAACTGGAGGGAGTGCCACTAACACTGCTGTTGGCTTTTCAAGGCTTGGCCTGAAAACAGGGATTGTTTGTGCAGTTGGCGCTGATGAGAATGCAAAAAAAATTGTTTCAGAGCTGCAAAAAGAAAAAGTTGATTGCACTGCAATAGTGAAAATGAAAAATTACAATACAGCTTACAGTGTTATCCTGACCGGCTTTGGCGCTGACAGGATAATCCTTGCTTTTGCTGGCGCAACAAGGCATTTGGAATCTGAAAAGCAGGTTAACTGGGGTTTTGTGGAAAAAGCCGAATGGTTTTATGTTGGAAGCCTGCATTCAAAGCCAAAGTTATTGGAAAAAATTTTTGGATTTGCCGGGAAAAATGCTGTTCTTGTTGCCTGGAATCCGGGCAGGAGCGAATTAAAGCAGGGCCTGAAAAAATTAGCCCCTCTCCTGAAAAAAACCACTGTGTTGTTCCTGAACAAGGCTGAAACTGAATTTCTTTTAAAAAGCAAAAACCTGAAGGAAAACCTGAAAAAACTGCAAAAAATTGTTCCGCTTGTGGTTGTTACTCTTGGCAAAAATGGCAGCATTGCGTTTGACGGAAAAAAATTTTTTTTCCAGAAAGCGCATAATGTCAAGGTAGTGGATTCAACTGGCTGCGGAGACTCTTTTAATTCCGCTTTTTTGGCTGCAATAATAAGGGGTTATGGCATAAAGTATGCGCTTGTGCTTGGCACTGAAAATGCAGAAAGCACAATCAGGTTTTTGGGCGCAAAAAACAATTTGATGAGAAAAAAAATCTGATCAGGCAGGCGGGTTGCCGCAAAATTTTTTTTGCTGCAAAAAACTTTTGGCTTTTTTTAGAACCTGTTTTGCATTGTCAAAAGTTGTTTTTTTTAATGCCTGGCCAAATGGCAGCCATGCAAACCCTGTGTGCTCTGCGGAAAGCCTTACTGAATCTGTTTTTGATTCAACCAAAAAAAGTATTACTTCCTTGAAAATTGTCTGGCTGTCCCTGTTGTAAAAATAGGTTATTCTCTGCTTAAAGCCTGGAACGAGCCTTGCCTGGCCCTGCTTTATGCCTGTTTCCTCTTCAAGTTCTCTCCAGAGCGCCTGTTCTTCTGTTTCATTTTCTTCAACGTGGCCTTTTGCAAAATCCCAGTGGCCAGAGGTGTAATGGAGAATGAGGAATTTTGTTTCATGGTTTTTTTTGTGAAAAACAATTGCGCCAGAGCTTTTTTCGCCCAAAAAAGCCACCTTCCTGCAGGGCTGTTTTATTCGGCATCTGCAAATTGCTCGTAGGTTGAATGGTTGAATTTGTATAAAAACTGTTTTATTTTTGCCCCTTTGAAGGAATAATCCATAAGGACATTGTCCCTGTTTCCAAAAAATTTTTTGAACTGGTGCTTTTGCGCTGGGTCAAGAATCAGGAAATTTTCTTGGAATTCTGTTATTACAAAGGCATGTGTCTGCAGGTTGTCAAGCTCTGCAACTGCAACAAATGCCTTTTCGTCGCCCAGGCCGAAAAGCAGGGAGCACAAAAAAATTGCTAGGTCCTCATCGTCTGCAATTTTTTCTGAAAAAATTTCTTTCGGGGAAAGCCAGTAATTCAGGTTAATGCCCAGTTCCACAAAATTAATTTCGCCTGAAACAAAGCCAAAAATTTTTTCGGCCGTAATCAAAAAGTCCTTTTCAAAAGAAAAATTTTCAGGCTTCAAGTCAGCAAGAATTGACTGTATTGTGAGGTCATCGGAATTGACAAGGCCTTTTATTTCGCCTATTGTCCTGCGCTCTGACTCGTTAATAAGCTCGGAATACTTTGAAAGCAAAAGCCTGCATAGCATGCACTGCAATTCTTTCTGTGCATCTTCGGAAGAAAAAGAAACAACATCGGCTTTATTCACTGGTTCATTTACCTTAGTTTGCTCTGCAGAGTGCTTTTTCATTAGAATAATTGGCAAAAAACTGGCTTTAAAATTATGCTTTTTCGCAGGAAAATCAGATTCAGCAAATCAGGTTTTTGAAGGATAGCCCTTGCAAGTAATGGTGACATCTTTTTGGTAACCAGACCTGTCAAGATAAGTTATAACAAAAGAAGGGTTTTGTGGAAAAGAAAAATTTTGCGGGTCACAAGTTGTGCCTGGGCGGGCTCTTTTGCTTAAGACAAGATTATCAATAACAATGCTCCGGCCTCCTGAAACACTCAAAGGGGCAGTTGGGATTATCAAATTTATTTTTATGCCATTAAAAGTAGCATACAAAGCCGAAGCTTCCACAGCGCAAGGATTTGCACCGCCTAAAAAACACCAGAAATAAGTGCAACCAGGCATTGTTATAGCGTCTGAGCCAGACCAAGGAACAAGGCTTATTATTTTTATTTCCCCTCCGGTTGCATTCCTTAAAACCATTTTTCCCGGAATATCCGGGGTTGATGCCCATGGGTTCCCCCAGACTTCACACTTGCTAGCGGAAGCAGGATAACAGCTTGACTCTGGAGGCACAGAGCCCCCTGCAGAAAAATTCGGCGAATAGGGCAGGTTATAACTTTCCAGCAAAATCTTTGTAGGGTCACTGCTAGAACAAACAAACTGATTCTGCGGAGTGCCCATAACAAAAAACAAAGCACTCGCAACAGTCACAATCAAAACCAATGCCCAGCCATAAGTCATTAAATACTCAAGACCAGCCTGCGCACTTGGTTTTCCACAAAACATATAGGTATAATCTGGAATTTGAAGTTTTTATTTTTAACTTTTTGGGATTTTTTTAAAACAAGCGTTTTTTAAGGAAAATTGTTCTTTATTTTTGTGCAATGGCAAAAATAACTTTTTTTGGCGCCTGCAATGAAGTCGGCAGGAATGCAATGCTGCTTGAGGCAAAAAACAAAAAAATTTTGGTTGATGCAGGCATAAAAGTTGGAAAGGGAAATCCCGAACTTCCGAATATTCCAAAGGAACTTGCAAAAAAAATTGATGCAATAATAATTTCCCATGCGCACATTGACCACTGCGGATACCTGCCTTTTTTGGTTAAACAGGGCTTTGAGGGAAAAATTTTTGCAACCCCCCCTACAAGGGACATAATGCATTTGCTTTTGAGTGATTCCGCAAAAATTGCAAAGGAAAACAAGGCGGATTTTTATGGCACAAAGGAAATTGACAAGACAATGAAGCAGACTGTTGCAATCAATTACAACGAGGAAAAACAATTGTTCCACGATTCACAGATTAAAATAAAATTTTTGAATGCAGGGCATATAATCGGCAGTGCAGAAATAATAATCGAGTTTGACGGAAAAAAATTATTGTATTCCGGGGATATAAACACCAGGGAAAGCAATTTGCTTTTGCCTGCTGAATTGCCGAAAGAAAAAATTGATTTTTTGGTTATGGAATGCACTTATGCAGGAAAACAGGATATTCTGCCTTCAATGCAGAAAGCAAGCAAGGATCTCGCCGACAAAATAAGGCAGGTTTTGAAGAGAAACGGAAAAATACTGATTCCGAGCTTTGCTGTTGGAAGAGGGCAGGAAGTAATGTTCACAATTGACAATTACATAAGGAGCGGCTACCTGCCTGAAATGGATATCTGGCTTGACGGAATGATTAACAAGGCAAACAGGATTTGCAGGCACAACGTGATTTTTATGCGGCCTGAAATTTCAAACAGGATTTTGCTGGCTGATGATGATGCTTTCAAAAGCCCTTTTTTCAGGCAGCCTGTGAGCAAAACAAAAAAAGAGGTTTTTAATTCAAAAAAAGCAGTTATAATTGCAACCTCTGGAATGCTTACTGGCGGGCCAAGCAGGCAATACCTCAAAAAGCTTGCTGGGGACAAAAAAAATTGTGTTATTCTTGTTGGCTACCAGGCAGAAGGCTCCCTTGGAAGAGAGCTTTTGGAAGGAAAAAAAACAATTGAATTAAGCGGAAAAAAAATTTTTGTACAGTGCGAAACCTGCAGGATAAGGTTTTCAGGGCATGCGGATTACAATGGACTGCTGAATTTTGCATTTGCAATAAAGGCACAGAAAACCTTTTTGATTCACGGCGAAAAAGAAAAGCTCCCCGAATTCAAAAAAACACTTGAAAAAAAACTGAAAAAAGAAATTCTGATTCCAAAAGAAACCCAGGCAATTGAACTCTGAACTGTGCAAGCCAAAAAAATTGTTCGGCAGCCTTAAAAATACAAAAAACATATTTGGTATGCTTCTAGCACAATAAAAACGGTGTTTTTTTGAACAACGCGCAAAGCAGTTTGGAATACCTGCTGATAATTGGCGGGGCAGTAATAGTGGCAGCACTGGCAATTGTAATACTCTTCAATGCCAGCGGCACAAATATCAACAGCACACAAATAGAAGTCCTGAACACAATCTGCGCAAAATTCTCATCCACACAATGTGGCCAAGCAGGAAACGACCCGGATGGAACAGGAAACTGCCAATACTCAGACTGCGAATGGTCATTCGCAGCAAACAAATGCACAGGAACAACAGCAATACTAATAACACCAGACTGCCTCAACAAAACAAACACAGGAACAAGTTGTACAACAGAAGCAGACTGCACATCACAAAACTGCAAAACAGCAACCTGCACAAGCCAAACCTGCACCTACACAGACATAACAACCTGCACAAACGGAGACAACTGCTGCCCAGCAACCTGCACTCCTTTAAACGACACTGACTGCCAAACAACAAGCAACTGTGGAAACGGAACATGCGAAACAGGAGAAACCAATGCCACTTGCCCAACAGACTGCACAACCTATTGCGGAGACAATATTATAACCGACCCAAACAGCGAAGGCCAAACAGAACAATGCGACGGGACAGGGCAAGCGCAATGCCAAGCAGGATTTACCTGCACAAACTGCCAATGCACAGGACAAGCCGTTTGCAACAACAACGGAACATGCGAGGCAGGCGAAACAGCAAGCAACTGCCCACTGGACTGCACTGGCAACGGGTTTTTTGGCATGAGCATCTTTTCTGCTTTTCAAGACGAAGATCAAATTGAAATTACAACCACAGGCGCCTTGTACATTATAAAACAAGACGGAATTGAATTATGGCGCCGCATTGACCCCGCAACCAATAATGACACAGAAACCCCCAGAAAAGTTGCAGAAATCTCTTTTGAAAACACAATTTCAAATTTAACTGTTGAATCCGCAACAACAATACAGGCAATTGTGCAAAGCGACAAAGCACGCTTTGTTTTCAATTCGGATTCTTTTTTCATTATTGAAGCCAAAGAGCCATTCGCCTACACCTACAACAATTTGGTTGCTGCTGCGCCCTGGAACAAAGGAACAGGAACAGACAGAATTTGGACAGACGGGTATGGCGGTTCTTTGCATGCAAAAATGCAGGGAAACCCAGTTGTTTCAAATGAAACAACAGATTCTACAAGCATTTCTTTGGGAGCCGGCAGTTCAATGGGAAACATGGTTTTTCCCCCAAAAAAATTTGATTTTGAAAAATTATATGGGGCAAGCTCAAAGCCTTTTGTTCATTTCTTATACACCCCTGATGACTTGACTAATCTGATGTCCGGGACAAATGTGGACAATTATGTTAACGACGGTTTTGGAGTTTTTTTGCTTTGGGCAAGCGTTGCATATGAAAACACTCCCGGTAAAATAGGGGAAGTCCCGGTGCTTTTGCCTTCTGGCATTATGGGGTATAAAATCCGGGACATTGACAAACAGTTATTGCAGGATTTTGTTTCTTTTGCCCATGCACACAATTTCAAAGTCATTACTTATATGTCTGCGCCATCCATATACTGGTGGAACCAGCAGGATATCCAGGTAACCTTGTCTTGGATGAAAGAATTCCAGGAAGAAAATAATTTTGATGGCTGGTATTTTGACAATGCGGATGCAGGGGATTTGCAACAGGATTATAATTTTATTCGCCAAGTCCGCACAGATATTGGTGATAACGGAATTATTTATCATCATGATTCTGTTGATGCCTGGGATGCTTATTTGGCTTATACTGGCCGAAGGGCAGTCATGATTGATGCGTATGTTGATTACACGCTTACAGGAGAAACCGGGCCCATGGCTGAAGTAGAGAGCCCTAATAACCCTTATTTTAGATTTTTTGTTTCAGGATATGGAATGTCCCAGGCAATTGGCTCAAATATTCGCGTTAGTAGTGCGCGTGCTGCTATTTCCACAAAAGAAATGTTCCGTGTTTTGGCGCAGAATCTTAATAGTGCACAATTTAGCCGTTCTGGTGCTTGGCTGAGTTATTTTAAGCCTCTTTATGATCAGAGGAAAGCTTCGTATTCATCAAATCTTGACACTGCTTGGCCAGTTGATGCACAGAATGGCTGGTTTAGGGCTCCGACAAATATTCAGATAATACCAGTTACTGGCACTTCTTTTACGATTCAGTGGGAGACTAATTTGCCTTCTGATAGCGAGGTTGCTTACACAAGCAATGGTTCTTGGTGGTACAATCCCTATCATGAGACACATCCTACTACCTATTTTAGTGGCCCAGATGGGATCATAGGTGACCCTTCTTTTACGACTTTTCATAGCATAACGCTTTCTGGTTTGAATCCGAATACTGATTATAATTTCCGCATCCGTTCTTCAAATCGGGCTGCCGATATTTTGAATGAGATTCTTTGGGGTTCTGTCGATTCCTTTACTACTGAGGGTTTGGATGCAGATGGGGATGGTTTGCGGGATGATTGGGAAGTGCAGTATTTTGGGAATATTACTTCGCAGAATGGCCTTGGCGACCCTGATAATGATAGCCTTATCAATTCGCAGGAGTTTGCCCGCGGTACTGACCCGACTAATCCGGATTCTGATTTTGACGGTTTTTCTGATGGAGTAGAGGTTGCTGATAATACTGGCCCTTTAGATTGGAGTAGCCATTCTTATGGACTCCCTTCTTGCAACAATAATGGCATTTGTGAAAATGCTGGCGGGGAAAGTTTTACCAGTTGCCCAAACGATTGCGACCCTGACTTGGTTGCTTATTGGAGTTTTGACCATTGCAATGCCTGGGACCAGTCCGGAAATCATCGTAACGGAACAGTTGTGGGAGCGACTTGTCAGGCAACTGGAGGCCACAACGGTAGTGGTGCTTTTTCTTTCCGCGGTGGTGTTTCTGGCCCTGACCATATTCGTTTTGACAGTTCTTTGAGTGCTCTTTCAACGTATGGCGGCGAGAACAGTTCTACTACTGTTGTTGCCTGGGTTAAACCGGATTACGTGAATCAGATAAATATTGTAACCCAACATTTAGGCGGATTTGATTATTTCAGTGCCGGCAGTTCTTCTTCTTATTCTTTTGGCCATTTGGTTTCAATGGTTCGGAACGGAAGCAACCAGTCTAATTCTTGGCCTACTTCCACTGGAACAATTGCCGAAAATGAGTGGCATCAGGTTGCTTTTGTTTTTGAAAGCGGCGTTGGCTGGAAGTATTATATTGATGGAAGCCTGGCTGGCGAATCCAGTAATCCTGCCCTGATTTTACATGATTATTCTGATGCAAGCGATTTGCATGCGGCGTATATTGGTTTTGGCTGGCAGGATGAACCGGGTCATTTTGCTGGTTTGATTGACGATGTTTCAATCTGGAAAAAAGCCTTGACAGCAGACAAAATTTGTGTTCTTGCAGGCAAAACCTGGAACAGCGGCAATTGCAGCTAAAACTCTTGGCTGTAACAGCAATGGATTAAATTAAATATTAGAATTCCCTTATTATTTTTGGTGCTATGAAAGTAGAAAAAACCGCGCAGGCTTCAATGGAATACCTGATGGTAAGCGTTTTTGCAATGGTAATAGTCATTGTCCTGTTCAGCGCTTCACTTGCAACAACAAGCCAGAACATTAGCACACAACAGGCAGGCGAAAGCCTTGACAATCTTGTACAAACAATAAACCTTGTTTATGCAATGGGCCCGGGCAATGTCCAATTTGCAGAAGTAAGCTGGCCAGGCGAAGTGACAGGCATAAGCATCTACAGCCTCTGCAAAACAAACGCGGAAATGATTGGCTGTGATGGAGCACAGGGAGCAAACTGCAATTGCAGCGGCGCAGGCAAGCAGTGCTCTAATGGGGATGACTGCATAAAATCAAGCGCAGTAAAAGTAATTGAAATTTCTGGAAACGAATTGCTTTATCCCACAAAAGCAAGGCTTATAATACCTGACGGGACTGACACTGCGATTTTGATAAACAATTTCAGGTACAAAATTAAAGTAAGCTGGACTGACAGGAAATTAATCCGGCTGGAAAAGTAAGGTGGAACCTTGAAAAAAGCCCAGGTTTCTTTTGAATTCCTCATTGCTGCGCTTGTTGCAATGACATTGCTCTTGATTGGAGTAACTGCTTATGCGCAGCAAACAGTTCAAACCAATTTTATAACAGGCATAAATTCAGACGGCATTGAATGCAACAAAATAGCAGATGCGATTTCAGAAATTTATTCAAGCCAGGGAATAGCGGAAAAAAATATTTTTGTTGCAAGAGAAAATGTCGCAATCCAAAAAATCATAGGAAATCCTGGGCAGATAACAGTGGGGCTTTATTCGTGCCATTATTTTGGAAACGCACAGATTGATCAGGATCATGGGGACACAAACGCAAGTGGAATTTCTTTAACAGTTAGAAACTATAAATTGTCAAAAAAAGGTGGTTTTGTTGTATTCACTGGGCAGTGACAAAAAAGCACAGGCTGTTTCCCTTGACATAGTCATTGGAACAACAATTTTTCTCGCAGTGCTTGCAATTGCGGTTACAATCTGGGAAAACCAGAATTCTTTTGCAGAAAACCAGCTGAAAGACTATGAAATGGCTGCAACGAGCGCAAGAACACTGAATTTTATTGTAAAAAGCCCAGGCGAAAAAATAAACGGCGGAACAGACTGGCAATTTGCCCCAAGCATTGACAATGTGCTGTTCATTGGCCTTGCAAAAAGAGACAGGGCAATAGACTCAAACAAGCTTGCAAAATTTGTGGAATATGGAAAAATCTGGCCTGATTGCGAGGCAAACTGCTTTGGCGATTATGAAAAAACAAAGGCAAAATTATTGCTCCTGGGAGACATGAATTATTATTTCCAGATTTATTATTTTAGCCCTAATAATGCATCGGAAAAAAAATTGATTAAGGAAAAAATACGCGGTTCGGAAACAGAAATGGAAACAGGCGTAACCCCGAGCGCATACGCAAAAAAAGTAATTGCGCAAAAAAGAATAGTTTATTATGAAGGGGCTGGCTACAGCGGAACAGCAACAATTGAACTCTGGGCATACAATTGACTTTGGTTTCTAAAACTGCCCAAAAAAACATTGGCAATACAATTTTATATTAAAAAAATATTAATTATAATAAAATAAATTAAAGCCGGATTGGAAAAAATGATTGCTGAAAAAACCCGTGAAAAAGGATTTGTAATTTCATTGGACACATTGTTTGCAATAGCAATTCTCATTGCCCTGATATCCTATCTTGGATTGGGAATAATGACGGAAGCGCCAACTGCAAGCATAACCCGGCAGGCAAACGCAAAACAAATGCTTGACGATGCAGTGACTGCAATGGACAACAACGGCATAATAGGGCAAATATTTGTAGACAACACAGGAAACCCGCTTACAAATTTTGACGCAGATTTGCTTTACTTTGAAATGAAAAAAATATTGCCGGAAAACATGGATTTAAACATACAAATAGAACAATTTGAACAAAAAAACACAGACCTGGCAAGCTGCAGAAATCCCCCTCCTGGCACAACACAATTCAACGAATGCTTCAACAAAGTTTCAGAAGCAACAGGAGGCCAGCAAATACCCTCAAACCAGGAAATTTACACTGGAAGCCAGGCATTCATGAAAAGGCAGCCCTATATGAAAGGAAACATTGCAAACAACTGCATAATAGAAACAGCCTCTGAAAACAAAAAAAACACAACGCTGCAATTGGACGAAACAGCAACAACAATAACAACAAAAGTAAGTACAACAAACACTCCAGGCACTGAGACGCCGGAACTTTTTGTGCCAACATCAAAAATGTACTGTTATGATTCTGAAGACGGAGTAGATGCCAATGAAGTGGCAACAGTCACAATAAGCGAAAAAAGCGGAATAAGAGACCCAATAGCAATAATGACAATAATAGACAGAAGCCTTACAATGTCAAAATTTGACATGGACTCGCCAATAGCAACTGCAAGCCCAATCGGGCAAATCAATTATGGATACTGCACAAACACAACGGAAAAATGGGTTGCACCGGGAAAAAGAGGAAGCCACGCACTAAGGTTTGGTTCAGCAAACACTTTTGTAACAACATATAATGGCTTTACAAATCCCACAAATTTTTCCATAGAATTATGGTTCAAAACAACTTCGGATAACATAAATGGCGGAAGGCTGATAGGCTTTGGAAACAGCCAGGTAGGAACAAGCACAAATACAGACAGGCTAATTTATATGCGCGACAATGGCACTCTTTCCTTTGGAATTATTTCCGGCACAACAAAAAAAGTAATAACAAGCCCCTCAATGGTAGTTCCTCAATTGGCAGGAGACAATAGCCAACAACAGCAAAATATTGTTGCAAATCTAAGCAGCATGGTAGGATACAATAATCAGCAATGGCACCATGTTGTAGCAACACTAAGCAGCACAGTAGGAATGAAACTTTATGTTGACGGAAACCCAAACCCAGTGGCAAGAGACACAATCACAAGAACAGCCAAAAATTATGCAGGATTTTGGAAAACAGGCAGTGATTCTTTAACAGGCTGGCCAGGAGTCCCGCCAATCACAAACGAATTTAACGGCATAATAGACGAAGTAAGAGTTTACCACAGGGTGCTTACTGCAGTAGAAATTAACCAGCATTATAACGGGGTTTTCAATAACAATGCAAATTTGGTTGGATACTGGGCATTTAACGAATCAAGCGGAAATATTGCTTCGGATTCCTCAGGCAACAATAACACAGGAGCATTGTACAATTGGCTAAACGGAGGCGGGCCTAGCTGTGTTTTAAATCCAGACACGCCGGCACAAACAACCACGAATTGCCCTTTAAGCAAAGCATCAACCGCGTATACAAACAAGCAAAGCTCAGGCTCATATGATTTTTCAAGCCAAGGCACCTTGAACAAAATTTTAAGCAATGACACTCTTTATTTCATTTCATCAGGAACAACATACAACGGGGCATGCAAAAATAATTATGCAGGAGATGGAACACAAGGAATCTGGGTAACACAACCAAACGGCGCAATAGTAAACAACGTCGGCTACCTCTATTACGAGGCCATAAGCGGAAACACAGTATTAAGCCTGGGGCCAAGCTATGGCTACAACTACGGAGTAAACGCCTGGAGCGATTCACCAGTAGGATATTATGTTTATTTACGGCAAAATCCGGCTTCAATTACTGCTTCAGGTTTAAGTGCAAGCGGAACAGGAACACACGAAGGAACATATCAGGAAGGAGAAAATCCAACTGACTGCAGCAATTACGGGAACTGGCAAAAAATTAGTTCATACACTTTTCCTTATGATCTTGTAAAATATAATCAAATTTACGGAATTGGCTGGCAAATCAGCAATTACCAGAATTACAGCGGAGACTGCAGATGGCCAAGATTTTATGTTACGCACAAAAATAGCAGCGGGGCAGTTGATTGGACCAGCAGCACTTGCGCACAGGGAACTCCCTGCTCAATAAATTGGGGAAGCAGCTTATCGGGACCATTTGAAACAACAGGGGATTATGAATTATGGGCCTGGTCTGATTCTGCAGTAACATTCAATGTTCAAACTACTGTAAGCAATTCTTTTGGCCTTGTTTTTGGAAATTTTGGCAGGACAGATTCAATAAGCGGGGGGACCTGCAGCGGTGCAACCTGCACAAGCACAACAACACCAATGATTCCCGGAGAAACAAACTGCCCGACAAACCCAAGCAATGCTGTTGCAAGCCTGCCAAGCATAGAAAGTTCAGCAACATACCTGGACACAACAACAATCACAGACAATTATAAATTCCGCGGGCTCAAAATTTCCACATCACTTATAGGCGACTCTGGCGCTGTCTGTGCAGGCGGAGCAATTGGATTTGAAAATCCAATATCTGGAAGCTCAAATTTGAAATGGTATTATCCCCGCCCAAGAAAAGGCTGGTTAGACAATAACGGTTACGGAGTAAATTGCACAAACGCGGATTCAATGGACACATGCACAAGCCAGAGCATAATTTATGACAACACTGCAACAGGCCAGCCAATCCCAGCAGGAGATTACAGTGTAATAGGCTGGGCTGAATATCTTACAAGTTACAACATTGATTGGTCTATAAAAAGAATTGACGCTGCGCTTTCGGCAGCAATAACATTCATAAACAACGCACAATGGAAATCAGAAGACAAAATGGGAATAGCGAGCTATTCAACTACGGCAGTGCTTAACCAAGGCCCGATTCTTCTTAATGCAGCTGGAAAAACAAATTTGATAGGAACTTTAAACGGCACTGACAGTTTTGGCCCAGACCCTGCCAAAACAATGAATCCGAGCGGAGAAACAAACATTGGAGACGCAATAGGAATTGCAAGCGCGGCATTTAATACACAAAACAAAAAATTCATTGTGCTGCTTACAGACGGACAGGCAAACAAATGTGAAGGAGGAACAGCTTGCACACCCGCGGAGGCAGTGCAATATGCAATACTGCAAGCGGATAATGCAAGAAGCACAGGAATTACTGTTTATGCAATTGGTTTTGGCGGAGATGCTGCCGCAGAGGATTTAAGGGACATTGCAAAAGACCCCTGCACAAGCTATGATGCAACAGGAGCCTGCGAAGAAGCCAGAATGAACGGTTCAAACCCAAAATATCCCGAATGTTTTTCAAACTGGCCAAGCCTGGAAATTAACAAAGTCCAGCAGTGCGGAAGATATTATTTTGCGGCAGACCAAAGCACTTTAACGGAAATATACGCATTGATTGCAGAAGAAATTGGAACAGCAATTCCAAATACAAAAATAACCATAGAAGCCGAGCCGGGAACAGAAATATGCAAATGCGAAAAATACGAAACCATTGGAACAGACGCTTACAAATGCCTAAAAGCAGATGACACTCCTGCCTGCACAACAAACCCCGAGTGGACAAACCAAAGCATAACTTTTGATGTTGACATTGCAGGAG
This sequence comes from Candidatus Iainarchaeum sp., assembly GCA_028713935.1. GTDB lineage: Archaea > Iainarchaeota > Iainarchaeia > Iainarchaeales > JAGVNX01. Next base: position 20,535 of record JAQTNI010000009.1, on the reverse strand, counting down.
AATACAAAAGCCAGACATTCAAGGAAAGAATTCCCTGCACAGGAGAATACTGCCAAAGCGATACAATAAAATTTCCGCCTCCGCAGACAACAATAATAAAAGACCAGAATAATTACATTTGGGGAACAGAGACTGAATGCGACAGTAGTTGCATGCCAAACTGCCCATACGACCTGGCAACATGCAGGCAAACAGTGCCATTTGGCTACAGGGACTGCCAGATAAAATTCACATGCATAGGAACAGACTGCGGAACAATATATGGGCCTCAAGACACAAGACTAAATTTTGAATTAAACTGTGTTGGATTCACAGCGCCAAAAGACCTTTACATTGGATTTTATAAAAATAACACAATGACAACCCACATTGACACAGACCTGCCACCGTCAGGTTGCACAGGAAACTGCGGCACTTTTTCCATAACTGCAGATAAAAATTTACAATACCAGCCTGCAGCGCCAAATTACACTGTTTCAACTAGCAACACAAAATTGTTAGGCGAAGGTTATATCTGGGGAGTGATAAGCGGTGCAAAAGACTGCAGCTTGCACAACACAGCACAAATATACTGCCTGGGCGAATCAAAAGTTTATTACTTCAAAGTGCAATACGCTGCCTGGGTGAAATAAATGAACAGCAAAAAAGGCTTTTTCCTTGCATTTGTAATATTCCTAATGGGACTGGCAATAATTCTTGCAGGAAGCGGGGTAAAACAAACAACAATCGGGCAAAAACAAGGCACTGTTGAAGAAACCGCTTTTGACGCAGTAAACACTGGCTTTGCAAACATTTACAACGAAACATTGGCAGTAAAAACAGGCTATGCAGGAAGGCTGCAGAGCAGGATTCTAACTCCGTTTGAATATGATGCGGGAAACATGGCCTGCAAAGATGACTGTGTCCAAGAAAATGGCTGCCCCGAAAGTGAAGACCATGACATTTGCCCCTGCACAGGCCCAAATGCTTCGCCAAGCGGATGCGGATGGATAGAAATTTCACAGGAAACCCCGATAAGCAGCGATGATGAACAGCTCAAAGCGATGTATGATGCGCTGAACCTTTACTCGATTTTTGTTTCAGACAAAAACATAAACGGAGACTTAAACATAACTGCAAGGGCTGCTAAAAATTCCGATTGGGGAGGAAACGACAAGTTCACATACCTGATTTTGGACGAATGCATATCCTATAATCCGCAGCCTGACGGAACCTTGCTGCAAATTTTTACTGATGGAGAAGATGATGGATGCAGCTTTGACATAAGCAAAATAAGAATGATTGATTTTAATGTGACAATTCCAAAGCCAACAACAGGCCCAAATGCAGGCATGCCAATTCAGATACAAAAATGGGAATATTATGGCGACCTCGGGGATGGCTCAAAAAACCCACTGTTAAACGAATTTCTCCAATCAAATGCCAATCCTTATGTTAATATCAATAGCCAGATCCCCATTGCGGATTGCGACCCACAGCCTCCCTGCGACCTTTCCTGCTGTTCTACAGAAGGCTCAAATCATGTTGGCACAGCAGACAATTATTTCAGCCTAAAACTTGCGGGCGAAGGCTATACAGATATTTTTATCCTAAATGAGTCAAAATTAGAAGATTTCGACCCGAAAGTAATTATTGGAATGGACAACAAAGCAGACCAGCACGCACCAGTAATTGCATCAACAAAAATTATTTTCAAAGAGCCGATTGCTCTTGTTAAATTCAATGCTTTTGATTTTAATGTCGGAAAATCCGGCTTTACAAACCTTAAAATTGGAACAAGCTGATAAGTATACAAGCTGAAGATGATTTTTATGCCTGAAGAAAAAAGTGAAAAAGGAATAATCAAAATAATAGGCGAAATGCTGAGAGAAGGAGAAACAGAAGACAAAATAATTAAAACCTTGCAGGGCCTTGGCGCAAAGGATGATGAGGCAAAAAGAATGCTTCTTGTTGCACAGGCACATACTTTTGACCAGTTGAAAAGCGAAATAGGCAGAATTATTGAAACCCAGATTTCGGGTGACAAGCCGATTTTAAGGGAAATAATAAAATCCCAGATAGAAGAAGCAGCGAGGAAACGGATGTTTGCGGAAGAAACAAAAACATCAGGAAAAAAACAGGGCTTTTTTTCAAGGATTTTCAGGAGGCTTTTTGGCGGAAAGGCAAGGGAAGAAAAACTGGAAAAAATAACAATGCCGGAAATTCCTGCATCTGAAACAAAAAAAGGATTTGAAGAGTTTGCTGAACAGGCAATAAGCGGAGAGCCTGAAGCAATTTCGCCTGAAATGGAAAGGCTTGAAGGGGTTTCAGAAAAAATAAGGGAAGAGCCCGGAGCATTAAAAGAAAACCTGAAAAAAATAAGGTCAAAAATAACCAGGCTTGAATCATGGCAGGCAAGATACCAGAGGGAACTGAACCAGTTAAAGCATGCGCAGGAAGAAAAAAAACTTTCAGAGGAACAAACCAGGAAAAAAAGCCAGCTAACAAAAAAAATTCGGGACTACAAAATGCAGATAGCGCTTCTCAGCAAGGTTTCTTCCGCAAAAGAAAACCTTGAAATGGAGCAAATTGCAACTGAACAGGCAAAAGGCCAGATTATTTTCAGGGAAGAGACAAAATCGCCATTGGAACTGAAAACAATGACTGATCTGGCTGAAGCCGCAAAGGCAATTACTCTTGCGGCAGCAAGCCTTGCAAGGGCATCGCCAAAGCCAAAAATTGTCATAGAAAGCCACGAGGAAATGCTCAGCACTGACCAGCAGATAGACCAGATGAAAAGAATGCAGAAACGCCTGGAAATAGATTTTTACAAGCGCAGAATCCCTCTACAAGATTTTCAGGAAAAAGTAATGGATTACCAGGCAAAGCTTTATGAGCTTGAAGAAAAAAAGAAAATCCTTGAAAAAACAAAAGCAGCCCCCAAAGGCAGGGAAAAACGGCTTAGCAAAGAACTTGAAAAAACAATAGAGCAAAAGCTTTCAGGCAGGGTTAGCGACGAAAAAATAATGGAAATAGAAAATTACATTGTGGAATTATTAAACAATTACAAAATGCCGGAAAAAAAAATTGTGCAGGAAATAAAGCCATTGGACAGCAGCCAATTGCTTGCAAGCCTTGAAAAACTCGCAAAAATGAACGAATTGCAGAGGCAGGCAGAACAGGAAATAGAAAAAAAAGGATTCCAGTTTCCCTGGCTAACAAAACAAAAAGAAGAAGAAAAAGCCTTGCCTGGGCAGGCAACAGCAATGCAGGAAACAAGCCCTGAAACACAGCCACAAACAACAAGCACGGCAACACAAACAGGAACAACTGCAACAGGCCAGTTGCCTGCAATGCAAAAAAGCGCGGAAACCCCGAAAGAAAAAATAATTGCGGTGCAGGCGCCTGCGCCAAATTACAGCAAAATTTCAGGGATAACAGAAGAGCAAACAGCATTGCCTCAGGAAGAAATTGAAGTGCAAACAGCAAAAACAACTGTTCCTGCACAACAGGCAAAAAAAGGCTTTTTCGGGGGAATTTTCAGGAGAGCACAGAAAAAAGAAAGCCAGCAAACAACAAATGTCCAGGTCAATGAGGCACTGCATGAAACAATAATTCAAAAAGAAGAGCAGGTGCAGAAAAATTACGAGGCAAAAATTGAGGAGCCCATTGAAATTGAAAAGCCGGGTGACATTGAAGCCGAAAAACCTCTTGATGCTGATGCAGGAAATGAAGAAACAGAAAAGACAAGCCGGGAAGAGGGCTGGGCTTCGCGCAGCGAAGAACTTGAAGAAATGGGGAGAATAAGCGCAAAAGTGGAAGGAATGCAAAGGCCAAAAAAAGAATTGCACATAAGGGCTTTGCCCATTACAAGGTTTTTCAAAAAAACTTCTGAAGAGCCCCGCAGAGTGATTATTGAGCCCGGCGAAGTCGGCTGGTCAGAAGCTGAAATCCCGACTTTTCCCACCACTCTTGAAAACAAGGAAAAAGAAAAATTAAAGACAAATGAAAAGGAAATAATGAAATTCAGGATTGAAACAGACATGGACCTTACTTTGCAGATAATCCGGGAAAAAGGAAAAATAAGGACAGGGGAACTCTGGAAAGAAACCAAAATTGAAAAAAAACGGCTTGAAGAACTCTTAAACATTCTTGAAGACCAGCACCTCATAAAAGTAGAGTACCCCGCATTCGGGGACACAATAATTGAAAGCGCGGATTATGTAAAGCCTTCAAAACCCAAGAAAGAAAAAAAAATCAAAAAAGAAAAAAGTTTGGGAAAATGAAAACCAAAAATCCGCAAACTTAATAACCACAAAACCCGTTAATAATATGGCAAATTAAAAAAAATCAATGGAAAAAAAAAGATTTTTATGCAGGCAGAAATGGACGGAAAATACCAGGTAATTGAGTCTTACACAGTGGAAACAGACAACCTGAAAGTGGAAACCAACATTATCCATGACCCGAAAGAATTTGTAAACATGTATTACCTGAATTTTCCAAGCTATGGCGCCGGAACAAGCGCACTGCTCACAAACCTGAAAAAAAGCCTTGTAGCGGAAACAGCTGCAAGAACAGGCCAGCTTGACATGGATGCAGTGGAAAAAATCCGCGGCAAATTCGTTGAAAAAGCCCAAAAAATGCTTGATTCCGAACTGCCAACCGCAACAGAAGAAACAAAAAAAGCGCTTGTTGGAATATTAATGCATGAAATGCTGGGCCTTGGAAGAATAGAATTTCTTTTGTCAGACGGAAACCTTGAGGAAATAGTCATAAACAGGAGCCAGGAACCAGTATGGGTTTACCACAAAAAATACGGCTGGCTCAAAACAAATGTCCGCATAGAAACAGAGGCAGACATAGAAAACTATGCAAACATAATCGCAAGGCGCGTTGGAAAACAAATAACAATCTTATCGCCATTGCTTGATGCCCATCTCATAACAGGCGACAGGGCAAACGCAACTCTTTTTCCAATTTCAAGCAAGGGAAACACTGTCACAATAAGGCGCTTCAGAAGAGACCCATGGACAGTAACTGATTTTATAAAAACAAAAACAGTCAGCGCAGAACTAATGGCACTGATATGGGAAGCAATGGAATACGAATTAAACATCATTATCAGCGGGGGAACAGCATCGGGAAAAACAAGCTTTTTGAATGTCTGCATGCCCTTCATACAGCCAAACCACAGAGTGCTTTCAATTGAAGATACTAGGGAACTCATGCTTCCCGATTATTTGCACTGGGTTCCATTGACAACAAGAGAGCCGAATCCTGAAGGAAAAGGCGGAATAACAATGCTTGATTTGCTTGTGAATTCATTGAGAATGAGGCCTGACAGGGTGATTGTTGGAGAAGTCAGAAGGCAGAGAGAAGCAGAAGTAATGTTTGAAGCAATGCACACAGGGCACAGTGTTTACACCACAATCCATGCAAACACAGCCGATGAAACAATCACAAGGCTTGTAAACCCGCCTGTTTCAATCCCAGTTTCAATGCTTGATTCAGTGCACTTAAACATTGTAATGTTCAGAAACAGGAGACTGGGATCAAGAAGAGTGCTTGAAGCAGCGGAATTTATCCCTGAAAAAAGGGGAAAAGAACTTGAAATAAAGCCAAACATAATTTACAGATGGAGAAGCAGCGATGACCAGATTGTCGCGCACAATGAAAGCATAAGATTCTATGATGAATTGTCACTGCACACAGGAATGAGCCAGGGAGAAATACAGCAGGAATTAAAAACAAAAACAAAAATATTGAACTGGATGATAAAATTTGACATTCACAATGTGAACGAAGTCGGCAAAATAATGGCGCAATGCTACCAGGACATTGATGAAATAAAAAATCTTGTGGAAAAAAACAAAAAGCCGGAGCTGTAAAAAATGACTCTGCCATTCAACCTGTTCCCTGTCCCGATGCTGAGAAGGTTTTCACAGCCATTAGTCCCGCTGGCAATGAAAATCAAGGGAATTTTTCCCAACCTGGAATTGCAATTGCAGCAGGCAAGAATGGAATTCCAAATAAGGGAATACCTTGCAATGATGCTTTTTTTGGCAGGTTTTTATTTCATATGGCTTGGCGCATTGTTCACAATAGTCCTGACAAAAGTCACTCCAAATTTTTTGTTATTGGGATTCACAATAGCAGCAATAATGGCACTGGCAGTGTTTATCCAATTTTCAATGTACCCCACAATGCAGATAAGGAAAAGGCAGAGGGAACTGGAAAAAAACCTCTTGTTTGCACTAAGAACCTTGCTGATTGAAATAAAAAGCGGAGTCAGCCTTTTTGACGCAATGCAGATGATTGCAAAAAGCAATTATGGCGAATTAAGCAAAGAATTTGCAAAAGCAGTTGACGAAATAAACACTGGAACGCCTTACGATGAAGTATTCCAAAAGCTTGCCACAAACAACCCAAGCGAATATTTCAGAAAAGCATTATGGCAGCTTGTAAACGGAATGAAAGCAGGCGGAGACATTTCAAGCATAATAAAAGAAACAGTGAAATCCGCTGCAAGAGACCAGAGAATAGCAATAAACATGTATTCCTCTCAACTAAGGATTCTTTCCCTGGCATACATGATGATTGGAGTGATAGCGCCTGCGCTTGGACTGACATTTCTTATCATACTGGGAAGCTTTCCCGCAATAAAAATAGACGAAATGATGTTCTGGGCATTATTAATAGGAATAACAATAATGCAATTCATGTACATTGGCATAATAAAATCAAGACGGCCAACAATAATGAACTGACAAAGTGAAAAAAATGGGTTTTTACCAAAGAGTAGGCGCAATAGTCCCCTCCTTCATAGTAAGGGCATTCAAAAAAGAAATGGATTACATTGGATGGGAAATACAGGAACTAAGCGTAGTTGGATTCATTTTTTTGTTCGGGGCAGTGCTAAGCATAGCAATATCAGCAAACCTCCAAATATTCTTTTCACTGCCAATAATTGCAACATTTCCACTAATTTTTCTTGGATTTGCAGGAAGCATATATTACTGGCTAAACACAATTGCAGAAAGCAGGGGCAAATTTGTAGACAAACTCCTGCCGGATGTGCTGCAATTGATTTCATCAAACATGAAATCAGGCCTGACAACAGAAAGGGCACTGCTTGCATCGGCAAGGCCGGAATTCGGGGTTTTTTCAGACGAACTAAAACTTGCAAGCGGAAAAGTCCTTGCAGGAGAAAGAATAGAAGGAGCCCTGACAGACATAACAACAAGAATCAAAAGCCCATTGCTTGAAAGAACAATGTGGCTGGTAGTCCAGGGCATAAGAAGCGGCGGAGAAGTGGCGGACCTATTATCACAACTGGCAGATGATTTAAGAGAAGAAAACGCGTTAAAAGAAGAAACAAAAGCAGAAGTAAGCATGTACATAATGCTCATTTTTTTTGGGGCAGCAATAGGAGCACCAGTACTGTTCAGCATTTCCTCTTACATAGTCGGAGTGCTAAACGTGCAAACAAGCCAGCTAAGCATGAACCCAGAACAATTAAAAGAAATAACACAAAAAAGCTCAATAACAAGAATAATCGGAATTCCCGAAATATCAATAACAGAAGAATTCGCAACAATGTACGCACTGATTGCACTCGGAGTAACATGCCTGTTCTCCTCCTTAATAATGGGCACAATAAACTCTGGCAAAGAAAAAGACGGAATAAGATACATCCCAATAGTCGGAATAATAGCAGTAGCCTTGTTTTTCATAATAAGAATCATTTTAGTGCAGGTACTTGGCAGCCTCAAAATGCTTGGAATGTAAATGCTTCCAGCCAAGCCAAGAAAAAAAAGCAACAACCCAAGGCTTGAAAAGGCAAAAAAAAACTAATTCTCAAAATGCCTAACGGCTGGGAAAAAAAAGAAAAAAACAATCATATTTTTTGCCTTAATTTTTCGTATTCGTGCCTTGAAATTTTCACTTGTTTTAAAATTTCCTTAAAAATTCCAATGCCAAGCTCTTCATCGCCATGGACTGGCACAACTGTTTTTCGCCCATCTGCATGAATATAACGAACATGGCTGCCTACTTGATGAACCTTTTGAAAACCAAGTTTTTCCAAAAGCTTGCATAATTTTTTTCCAGAAATAGGGATTAGACGCGCCAAAAAGAATCACGCTTCAACTTCAACAGTCTGCAAGCCAATAAATTTCATTTGAGGCAATTCAATATCCTCTGCTTCCAAACAAACCTGTATTGCCTCTTTTACCCTGTCCAAAACCTGCGGAATTGTTTTTCCCTGAGTATGGCAACCCTGGATATCAGGAACCTTGGCTACAAACCAGCCGTCAGAATCCTGCTCAATCAAAACCACAAAATTATACACACGCGTTTTCTGCATACAAACCACTAAACAAAACATGCCATGAAACCGATTTAAACATATGCACTACAAAAACCAGCAGCCTGACAGCTAAAACAAAATTAAAAAAAAAAGAAAAGAAAAAAGGAAATTGGAATAAACCGCACTATTTTTAATTGTAATTTTGTTAAATTTTAGTAATAAAAATACTAAAAGTGAAGAAAAATGCAATTGAGCAAGCTTGAGCACGAAGCTATTGATGCGCTTAAAAAAAGCAATCTTTTGATATTCAAAGCTAAAGACGTTTCCCTGCTTTTGCACATAAACAAAACAAAGGCATACAATGCAATAAAATCACTGAAAAAAAAACAGGCCATAGAAACTGTGCAGGCGGGAGCTTTCGCATTGAAAGGAACATCTGACTTTGCCATGGGCTGCCAATTAAACTGGCCCTCTTACATAAGTTTTTGGTCTGCTTTGAACTATTACGGATTCAGCGACCAAACGCCAAAAAAAATTTTTTTGGCAAGCACAAAATACAAAAAAGCGGTAAAAAACTTTAAGTATGTAACACTTTCAAAAAAAAAGTTTTTTGGTTATTGCCCAATGGGCGACTTTGCAATTGCAGACAAAGAAAAAGCATTTATTGATTCTTTTTTGTTCCCAAAATATGCAGGCGGAACAAAAGAGATAATGCGCGCTCTAAAAACTGGTTTAAAAGAAATCAGCGCCAAGAAGCTTGCAAATTATGCCATGAAAACAAAAAGCAAAGCAGCAATACGCAGGCTCGGCTTTGTTTTAGAAGAAAACAAAGCAGGAAAAGGAGCCATTGGAATGCTCTTGAAACACAAAGGCAAAGGATTTGAATTGTTCGACCCTTCCATAAAAAGAAAAAACAATTTTAACAAAAAATGGCTTTTGGACATCAATTGGTGAAAAAAAATGATTTCAATGGAAGAACTGCGCCAAATAAAAGAAAAAAGAAGAACAACTCTTTATTATGCAGAAAAAGAATACCTGCAATATGTTTTTCTCCATGCAATTTCGCGTTTTTCAGAAAACTTTGTTTTTAAAGGCGGAACCTGCTTAAGAATTTGTTACGATTTTGAAAGAGCCTCTGAAGACCTTGATTTTAATACAAATTTGGGCTTGCAGGAAACAAAAAAAACAGTAAAAACCTGCTTAAAAAATTTTGAATTGCTGAACATTGAACACACTGTTTTTGCTGAAAAAGAATTTGAAGGCAACATCCGCTTTGAAGCAAGATTCAAAGGCCCCTTGTACAATGGCCAGAATTCTTCAACAAACACCCTCAAAATTGATTTTAACAAAAGCAAAGCAAAAGGAAAAACTGCAAAAGCAATTCCAAAGCTTTTTTCAGACATTCCTGTTTTTACCATTCAGGCATTAAGCCTTGAAGAAATGTTAACAGAAAAAATTCGCGCCTTGATAAACAGGGGCGAAGCACGGGACTTGTACGATGTATGGATGCTATTGCAAAACAAAATTGCAATAAACAAAAAACTGTTAAAACAAAAATTGTCAGAAGAAAAAAGCAATTATCCAAAAACAAAATTCCCAACAAAGGAAGAATACGAAACAAGCCTCAAAAACCTCTTGGAACACCTGCCAGCATACGAACAAATAAAAAAAGAAGTCAAACAAAAACTCGACAAAACAATGCAAAAGCCAAACAACTAATTCTCAAAAACCAGCAGCCTGACAGCTAAAACAAAATTAAAAAAAAAAGAAAAGGGGTTAAACCCCAAAAAAAGGAAATTGAATTATGGTGTTGGTATTGTTCCTTGGCAAGTTAATACTACTGCTTTGGCATAACCGAACTGGTCATTGTAAGTTATTGTGTATGTGCTTGAAACTACTGCACTACCCGAGACTACTGTGCTTGCATACTTTGGGTATATATACAAATTACCACCACCAATTACTTGGGTTATGGCTGTATCCGCAAGGCAGGGGGCTGCAAGGAATGTAGTGCATGTTTGTGAAGAAATTGCTTCGCCAGTTGCTGAAAAAAGGCCTGATGCAGCAGTCACAGTAGCTGAGCCTATTGCACCGCCAGTACCATTCTGCAAATTAATGACACTTGTCGATACAGGCGTGCCAGCTGCAGTACCAGCAGTAATGTTAGAACTTTTAACAACCATTTTTGTTGGGTCGCTGGAACTACAAACTACTCCTGAACTTGGAGAACTCATGATGAAGAACAGGATTCCTGCTACCACCACTATGATTACGAGTGCCCATCCGTAGGTCATTAGGTATTCTAACGCTGCTTGTCCTCTAGAATTCATTTTTTCAACCTCCTTTTAGGTTATTGATTGTTAGATATAACACCTTTGGCATTTAAAAAGCTTTGCGTTAAGAAAAACGAATTTCAATAAAAAACGAGGCAAAATTGCTTTTTGCAAAAACCGTTTCTGAAAAAAAAGAATATTTTTAATAATGGTTTGTATTACATTGTATTGCATGGAAAGTGTTTGTTTGAGGCTGGATTCTGCGCTTGCAAGGCAGATTGAACATGATATGCAGGAGTTCAAGTATAGCACAAAAACAGAGTTTATTCGGGAGTCTATCCGGGACAAGCTGAAAAATAATGAGGAACAAAGAAAAAAAAACAAGGCTTGGAAAGCGCTTTTTGCCGCAAGGGGCGCTTTGAAGGGAAAAAGCCGTTTCAAAACTGATGAAGATTTTTACAAGTGGAGAGAAAACGAAGGAAGCAAGGAAATAATGGACCATTATGAAAAAAAATTTGGGATTAATCTAAAATAACTTCTTCAGGCAATTTGGATTCAACCAGGCTTAGCAATTCTGCAAAATGCCTGTCCCTGCTTATTAAAATTGCATTGTTATCACGCGCAATAATTGCATGAAGAAAATCGTTTAGTGGAATTGCTTTGTTTTGCAGCCATTCTTTTTTGGCTTCGGCGTATTGTTCAGAAACCGCGGCAATATGCACAATAATGCTTTCGAAAGGGTTGAAAAAATCAGAAATTTGTTCTTCTGAAAAATCTTTTTTCAACTCCAAAATTACTGTGTCGGAAACAAGAATTGTAAAGCCTTTCTTTGCACAGTTTTTTAAAAACTGAAAAGCAAACTCTCCCAATGGCCTTACGCCATCGCTTCTGTCTTCAAAATAATCCCTCCAAATGGAAGTGTCAAGGTAAAATTTTTTTTGCATGGAAAAAATTTGCCTTGTTTCTGGTTTTAAAAGAAGAAGGGCTAACGGCAATTGCCGAAAAAAAATTATTTGTTTTTTGTTTGGGTTGGAAAGCATTACAATTAAGCTTTTATTTTATTTGAAGCAGTTGTTTTGTATGAGCGTTATGAATTCTTTCACTGCTATTGTTGTAAAAGAAGAAGATATGTATGTCGCAAAGTGCGCAGAAATTGGCACTGTAAGTCAGGGCAAAACAATTGAAGAAGCCGTGGAAAACTTAAAGGAAGCCACTGGATTATATTTGGAAGAATTTCCAATAAAACAAAAAAACAAGGCAATTTTGACTACTTTCGAGGTTGCTTCTGTTGCCCGTGCTTAAAAAAATTTCTGGCAAAGAATGCATAAAAATTCTTTGCAACAAATTTGGCTTCAGAATAGCAAGGCAAACAGGCAGCCATGTTGTGCTGAAAAAACAAACTGATTCTGGGGAAATTGGCACAGTTGTGCCAAACCACAAAGAGCTCAAAATCGGGACTTTAAAAGGCATACTTGAATTGGCTAAAATAAAAGAAGAAGAATTTGGAAAATACCAATAAAAAATAATTATTTTCCCAGTTTTTGTTTTAATGCTTTTTCAACTTGTTTTGGGACAAAACAGGAAATATTGCCGTTCAAACAGGCTATTTCTTTCACTATGCTGCTGTTCAGGTAAAAGAATTTTGCATTTGTTGCAATAAAAACTGTTTCAATTTCAGGGGCAAGCTTCCTGTTTATTATTGCGCGCTGGAATTCCCCTTGAAAATCAGACAATTCCCTTAATCCTCGGAGAATAATTCCTGCTTTTTTTTTCTTTGCAAAATCAACCAGCAACCCTTCAAAAGAAGCAATTTCAAGGTTTTTGAATTGTTTTGTGCAGTCTTTTATCAGGCTTATCCGTTCTTCAACTGAAAACAAAGGCTTTTTTTCGGGGTTGGTTGAAACTCCAACAATTATTTTGTCAAACAACTGGCAAGCCCTTTCAATTACATCAAGATGCCCAAAAGTAACAGGGTCGAATGTTCCTGCATAAACAGCGATTTTCATAAGCATCAGAATAATTGTTGCTGGTTAAGTTTTTAAATTCAGGATTTTGAGGATTTTCAGGGCCTGTTTTTTTGTTTCCTCAAAAGAGCCTGTGTTGTCAATTATAAAATCAGCTTTTTTTAGTTTGTGTTCAAGCCCTTTTTGTGATTTCATTCTTGCAAGGGCTTCTGTGCTTGAAAAGCCCTGTTTTTGCAGCCTGAAGGCCTGTTGTACCTGGGTTGCTTTTACAACAATTGCCCTGGAAAAATTTTTTTCGTGGCCTGTTTCAAACAATAGCGGGACTTCTACAATAACAATTTTTTTGCCTTTTTTTTCAAGCTTTTTTATTCTTGAGTCTATTTCTGAAAAAACAAGCGGGTGAAAAAAGGATTCAAGGAGAACGCGTTTTTTTGTGTCTGGAAAAATTTGTTTTGCAATTTCTTTTTTTTCCGTTGCGCCAAAATTTTTTTCCAGGAAAGCCTTTGCTTCTGGTTTTTTGTAAAGCTCGGAAACTATTTCATCGCAATTAATTGTCGGGGCTCCGGCTTTTGAAAAAAAATTCAGGGCAGTTGTTTTTCCTGTTGCAATGTTTCCTGTCAGGGCAACGCGAAGCATTTTAAAATCTGGGGGAGAAAGGTATAAAATAAAGTTTGTTCAAATAGATTAACTGGAGTTGACACTGGTTTGCGAATTGTGATTGTTTCAAGCTGGCCCCCGAGGCATTGCGGGATTGCCACTTATTCTGTTGACCTTGTAAATGCGATGCGAAGCCTTGGCCATGATGTAAAAATAATTACTTTTTCCGATGGCGGTAAGAAAGGGGAGAAGAATGTTTATCCTATTCTTCCTGTTGCAAAAGACAGGAAGCTGAGGCATGCTGACTGGAGTGAAAAGCTTTACCAGGCAGTGAGAAAACTCAAGCCGGATGTTGTGCATATCCAGCATGAGTACGGCTTGTATCTTCATGATGATGATTACAGTTCAAAACTTTTTAATTGCCTTTTCAAGTGGAAGGTTGATGCTGAGTTTCCAGTTGTGCTGACTTATCACAGCATTTACACTGCCCTGGACAGGATGCAAAGCATTTACATGGATGTGGCGCTGAAGCTGAGCAGTGCAGCAATTTTTCATGAGGAATACCAAAAAATTTATTTGCCAATCAATATTGGAAGGGTTCCTGACAATGTTTATGTTATTCCCCATGGCGCAAAAGGCATGAAGCAGGACAAGGACGCAAAGCATGAGCTTGGCCTTGAAGGGCAGAAAGTTGTCGGCCTGATTGGATGGTGGGAGCCGAACAAGGGCTTTGAAAGGGTTGTAAAGCTCTGGGACAGCATAAAGAAAAAAACAGGAAAAAACACTGTTTTGGTTGTGGCTGGGGATGCGAGGCCTGGTTCGACTTCGGGGCAGATTTACAAGCCAAAGCTTTTGAATGCAATTGAAAAAAGCAGGGACAGGGCAAGCATCAAGGTTATTCAGGGAGCTTTTACTCCTGAGGATTATGACCGGGTTTTGTCTGCTTTTGACATAATGGTTTTGCCTTACAGCAGGGCTTCACAATCGGGAAATCTTGCCCATGCTTTTGCATTGGGGGTTCCGTGCATTGCAACTGCAATGGAAGGCTTGAAAGCGGAAATTGAGGAGAGCAAGGCTGGAATTGCTGTTCCTGAAGGCGATGATGCGGAATTGGAGCGTGCAATTGTTGAATTGGTGAAAAATGACGAGCTTCGCAATAAATATGCAAAAAATGCTTTTGCTTATGTTACTAGCACAATAAAGTGGAGTGTAGTTGCAAAAAAACATTTTGCGCTTTATGAAAAGCTTTTGAGCCAATTGAAAATTGAGTGCACAGAGAGAAAAAAGGAAATTTAGCCGAGCGATTTTTGCGGGCGTAAGGCCGATTGGGGTGTTGGGCATATCACAGTACTGGATAAATTTTTTAAGCAGTTTTCCCCCGAGGGAATGCGGGATTGCTACTTTTACGCAGGATGTCCTGACTTCGATTGAAAAAAGGTTCAGCCCGAAAATAAGGTGCAGGGTCACTGCAATGAACGAGAATCTTTTTTCAACTTATACTTACCCTGAAAGAGTGCAATTGCAGATTGACGAGGATGACAGGGACAGTTACCTGCTTGCCGCGGAAAAACTTAACAAATGCAAAAAAACAAAGGCGGTTTGCATTCAGCATGAGTTCGGCTTGTTCGGCGGCACTTATGGGGATTATCTCATTCCTTTTCTGGAAGAGCTGAAAAAGCCTGTTGTAACGACTTTTCATTCCATTTTGAATCCGCAGGATGCGACAAAAACCCAGAGGCACATTAAATATGTTGTCAAAAAAATTGCCCAGAACAGTTCAAAAATTGTTGTGATAAGCGGTTATGGAAAAGACATTCTTATGCAAAAATACTGCATTCCCGAAGAAAAAATAGCTGTTATTCCCCATGGAGTTCCGCCAATACAATTTGGAAAAACACTTGAAGCAAAAAAAGAGCTTGGCCTTGAAGGAAAAAAACTAATGACAACCTTTGGATTGCTGAGCAACAAAAAAGGAATTCAGTTTGCCCTTAAGGCATTGCCCCAGGTTGTTGAAAAAAACCCTGATTTGCTTTACCTTATTATTGGAGAAACCCATCCTCTTGTAAGAAAACGGGAAGGGGAAAAATACAGGAACAAATTAAAAAAAATGGTGAAAGACCTTGGCCTTAAAGGCAATGTAAAGTTTTACAATAAATACCTGCCAGTTGAAGAAATCTGCAGGTATTTGCAGGCAACCGATGTTTATATTACGCCTTATTTTGATCCCCAGCAGATAAGTTCAGGCACACTGGCTTATGCGATTGGAGCGGGAAAGGCCTGTGTCAGCACTCCTTACCTTTATGCAAAGGACGCTTTGCGGCATGAACGCGGAGTTCTTGTGCCTTTTAAGGATTCAAAGGCAATAGCGAATGGAGTGAACAGGATTTTGTCGGACAAAAAATTCAGGGAAAAAATAGAGGCCAATGCTTATGATTACAGCAGGGCATGGACCTGGCCGAAAATAGCTGACAGTTATGTCAGCCTTTTTGAAAATATTGAAAAATAATTCGCATTGTCTTCAATGGCTTCTTTTAGGAAAAGGATTTTAATAGGGTTATTTATTCTTTTTATGCCTATTGTTTATTGGAAGGTTTGAGAATGCCTGTTGCAAGAACACTGACCGGAGTGCCTGGCCTTGACGAAATTCTTTTTGGCGGGATTCCTGCTAACAGCCTTGTTGTTATTTCCGGTGACCCTGGAAGCGGAAAAACCTGTTTGTGCATGGAATATTTGTATGCCGGGGCCTTGAAATACAATGAACCGGGAGTTTTTATTTCTCTGGAAGAGCCTGAAGAGGAAATAATCAAGACAGCTGAAAATTTTGGCTGGGATTTCAGAAAGCTCATTGCAGCGAGAAAACTGGCAATTATTTATGTTGAATTGTATGATTTTGACAAATTAAAAAACACTATTGAGGATGCAGTTGCAAGGCTTGGCGCAAAAAGGCTTGTGATTGACCCGGGAGTTATTTTCAGGCTTTATTTTGAAAGGGAGCTTGATGCGAGAAAAAGGATTTTGAGCCTTGCAAAAATGCTGAAAAGGCTTGGGTGCACTGCAATCATTACCAATGAAATTTCCCTGGACAAGGTGAGCTCGCTGTTCGGCCTTGAAGAATATGTTGCGGATGGAGTCATACTGCTTTACCATACAAAGCTTGAAGACAGGTTTGTCAGGAGCATTGGCATATTGAAAATGCGGGAAACAAAAATTTCTGAAAAATTGCATCCAATAGACATAGAAAAAGACGGCATAAAAATCTTGGCAAAGCACGAGCTTTTTGAAGAGGTGAGCTGATGCCAAAAAACCAGGAAAACGAAACGCAAAAAGGCGGCATTTTGGATGACGAAGAGCTGTTTGACCTTGTAAGCCCAACAAGGGAAATTGACATGCTGATCCAGAAAACTTTTGAAGAAATGCAGGATTCTTTTGTGGTTTTGGTCCTGGAAAAAATGAGGCAATATTCAACAGCTAACATGAGGCTTGCAAAGTATTTTGCAAAAAACGCGATTCCCGGGGTTTATGCAAGCACAAACAAGCCCCTGACAGCCCTTATTGAGAATTTTAAAAAGGAAAAAATTGATTTTAAAAATTTTTATTTTGTCGATGCAATAACAAAGGCAAGCAACTCGGAAATTATTGACGGGGAAAATTTTATTTATGTTGATTCGCCAAAAAACCTGATTGAACTCAGCATTGCAATTGAAAACGCAATGCAGAAAATAAAGGGGAAAAACAGGTTTCTTGTATTTGATTCGCTGAGCACTCTTCTTGTTTACAACAAGCCCGCTGTTATTGCAAGGTTTGTGCATTCGCTTACAAGCAAGGCGCGTTCCTGGAAAGCAAAGGCGATTTTTCTGATGATCCAGGGAAAAGAAGACGAAATAACAAAAATAATTGCCCAGTTCTGCGATGAAACAATTGAATTGGCAAGAAAAATATGATTAACCCGAAATAACCATTGCCTGCCCCTCGAAAGAGCCTGAAAAGGCACTTGTTATTTCCAGCTTTAAGGCAGAATTTTCCGCATCAAGGGAATCCAGGTCTTTTTTTTCCGCGGAAAGCCTGGCCTTTTTTTCTGCAAGCAGCAGCTGTTTTTCCTTGAGTTCTTTTTGCGCTTCAAAAAGCTTTTTTGAAAAATCCGATTGCCTGAGCTCTTTTTCAATTTTTTGCAGGCCAATTTCAATTGAATTTGCTTTCCAGAAAAAGTTTTCAAAAAAATCGTATTCAAGCAATTCCTTTAAGGCAGCTTGTTTTTTTTCAAAGTCCTTTTCTTTCAGCTCAAGGTTGCCGGAAGAAAACTGCGAATCAAGCTCGCGGAGAACTGCCTTGAACAATTCGCCCTTCGGGTCTCTTTTCAGGGCAAGGACAGGGTTGTGCAAAAAATCCTGCAAAAACGCGGATTGCTCCCTTGAAAGAGAGGTTTTCTGTTTCTCGGCAATGTTCGCGAGCTTTTTCAGGGGTTTTTCCACTGTGGAAATTTTTCCAAAAATTTCCTCTTCAAGCGCTTTCTTGCTTTCCCAGAGAGAAGACTTTTTTTCACCAAGGGAAACAATTGCTTTTGCCTCTGCAGAGCTGCGCATTCCGCCTATTTCCGATTCGGATTCTGAAACAATTTTTTCAAGCCCGAAAATTTCTGTGCCAAGAGAGGCAATTGTTTCTTTTATTGACAAAATTTTATTGTTGTTCAGGGAAATTTGCCTTATTTTTTCATTTGCAAACTGCTCCAAAAAAACCTTTTTGTTTTTTCCGAATTCCCTGTTTAATTCCGCAAAATTTTTCTGCAGTTCCCCGACAAGAGAGCCAATGTTTTTCATGTCCTCTTTAAGGACAATTGAAGTGTAAACAAGGCTTTTTCCAAAAGAAGGGATTTCCTTGTTCAAAAAAGATTCCGATTCAAGGCAGTATTTCCTCACTGCCCTGAGGTCCTGCAGGTTTGGCGGGGAAAGTTTCTGCACAAGCATTGAAAGCTGCTGTGAAGAATGCCGCCTGCTTGTTTCAACTATTTTTTCGAGCTTTGCGTTTTCAGTTTCAACTTCTGCGGATTCAAGCTTTTGCAGCAGGGATTCAAGCTGCCTTAAAATGTGCTTTATTTCTGAAAATTTTTTTGCCACAAGCGAATCCAAAAAATC
The DNA here is from genome assembly GCA_028713935.1 of Candidatus Iainarchaeum sp. GTDB lineage: Archaea > Iainarchaeota > Iainarchaeia > Iainarchaeales > JAGVNX01. The sequence goes on along the minus strand of JAQTNI010000009.1, from coordinate 2,282 downwards.
CTTTTCCGATTGGGAAGCGCTTTTCAGGAAAGGCAGTATTTCCGAAAGCGCAAGTTCTTTTTCGCTGCTTTTGGAAGCCTGCTTTGAAAAAAATTTTTTAAAAAAATTTTTCAGTGCTGAAAAAAAAGAAACCATAACATATTAATGCCTAAAAACAATTTAAAAGGTTCTTAAACAGGGGAAATCCGCACCAAGAGAATTTAAAAAATGGTTTTGGGCAATAATTAGAGGCGGGCATTAGCATGATTGATTTCAACAAAATGATCAGCAGGCACCTTGAACGGGAAAACAAGCCAAAGCAGATTGGCAGGTATTATCCCAGCGAAATCGGGGGCTGCATGAGAAAAACCTGGTACTCCTACAAGCACCCGCAGCAGATTGACATTGAGCTTGCAAAAATTTTTGAAGTGGGAAACATTGTGCACGGCTTTGTAGTTGAAGTCCTGAAAAGCGAAAAAAACAAGGAAATTGAATTGCTAAAAACAGAAATGCCCTTCAAGCAGGATTTTGGAGAATTTGTTGTTTCAGGCAGGGTTGACGATTTGGTTCTAATCAAGGAAAACGGAAAAGGTGTCCTGATTGAAGTCAAATCAACAAAAAGCCTTGAATTTGTAAAAAAAGCGCAGGAAAGCCACAGAATGCAATTGCAGTATTACATGCATGCCACGGGAGTCCACAACGGCATGGTATTATATGTTGACAAAAACAACCTTCAAAGCAAAATCTTTGAAGTGGCTTTTTCTGAAAAAGAATCCGAAGAAATAATCCAGAGATTCAAAAACCTTCACAGCTGCCTTGCAAACGAATTATTGCCATTGCCGGAAGCAAAAAAAAATCCCGAAAAAAACTGGATGTGCAAATTCTGCGAATACGCGGAAAAATGCGGAAAAAACGAACAATGATTATTTCTGCTTTTCATCCCCAAAAAATCTGCACGCAAAGCAAAAAAATAAAAACCCAAAAGCCCTATATAATGGCGGATATGCAGCAAAAAAAATCAAAGGCACAGGCAGGCCTGGAATACCTGATGACCTACGGATGGGCACTCATAATCATAGTAACAGTGGCAGGCATACTATTCTTCGTCATGAGTTCCCCTGCACAAGGGGTCAGTTTTTCCAGCGACACAAGAGACTTCATTGTACGCAGCAGCAACGTTAGCACAGGAACACCCGCGCCCTTTACAGTGCAATTGCAAAATGCTTCCGGAAAACTAGTAACAATTACCACAATCCAGTCAAGCAACTTTACTTTTAATGCGCCATACGACAATTGCAATCCATGCGCCACGCCAATTCCTGTGGCAAGCGGGCAAACAATAACACTCACAGGCACTACAAGCTCTTACACGGATTCAGGGGCAATAGCAATAGACTACAAAATTGACAATTACACAAAAAAACTCAATGTAAGCGCAAAAGGAACAATACCAGGAACAACAAGCAGCGGATGCAACGGACCAGAAGAATGCACAGCAAGCCTGTGCAACACGCCAACATGCATTGGCAGCACATGCGGGCAATCCCCCATTGGCCAATTCGAATATGACTACATTAATGGTTGCTATAACAACACAGGCTGCAACAGCGGCGGAATGTTGAACTGTTACTGCAACGGAACAGGAGCCTGCCAAGCACTATGTTTTAGTGAAGGGGAATGCGCAGACAACAAATGTTACGAACCAACTTGCACTGGCAATGTATGCGGAGAAACATTTGTTCCAAACGGAGGAACAGATGAAGCGTGTTATGCCAATACAGGCTGCAGTGGAGGCGGCTGCAAGTGCAATGGAGCAGGAAGCTGCAGCTGCACTACCTGCTAATTAAACTTTAATTTCTCATATTGCGCACTTTTGGTGCTCGTGCTTTTTTCCCTGATTGTTACCTGTGCTTCTAATTGTTAAGATTCTTGGATTAAAAAAGCGTGGCAACATGGCAAGAAACAGAAGAAGAACAAGGCGATGGTTTCTCAAGGGGCTGGGGCTTGGCATTGGAACAATTGCAACAGGAACTGCCTTGCACATAGCAACAAATATTCCACGCAGGAAAAGAGCGGAATTTGATTTAAGAAGGGACAATGGCAATGCAAGGCTGTCAATTGCAACAATAAACAGTATTCTTCATGAAACTCCCCTTGCTGGAAAAGGAGAGCTTATTTGTTACGTGACAGCGCTTATGGCTCCATTTTTTTGTTTGTTTCTATATGCTTGATTGGGTGTAAGATATTTTAAGCTTGAGTGCGGCGTGTTGTTGTATTCTGGTTGATAGTGTTTGAATAACTTG
>JAQTNI010000008.1 GCA_028713935.1 Candidatus Iainarchaeum sp. | reverse complement strand
AGCTGCCTGTGGAGGCGGAAAAGCACTTTGCGTTGAAAATCTTGCAGCAACAGCAAAAAATGTTTCCGGCTTTGCACAAAGCATTGGCTGGAGTGACAAGGCAGGCGAAACAATTGGCAGGGCAATAAGGAAAATGCCTTTATCTGCAGACCCTGAAGAACACGCAAGGCAATTGCACAGGCATTATGAAAGATTGGGCATTAAGCACAGGGCAATTGTCCAGGACCTTGAAAAAGGAAGCAGCAAAACAATAGTGCGGCACGGCAAAGCCATTAGGTGGATTTTCAGCGGTGCAAAAGCAGCTTGTGCAGACGCAAGGCACCAGGCAAAAGGCAGTGCAAGAGAACAAGTTGAACAATCCCCAAGAGGGTTTTATTTTGGCGAAAAGCCTGTTCCAAAAAACAGTTACAATGAAATATTCACAATTGCCGGAGCAAGCCCAGAATACATAAAAGGGCTTCTGGCAAAAGCAGAGAAAGGGGAACAACTTTCAGAATGGGAAGAACACAACCTGACAGCAGTAATGCTAAGCACTTTTTATTACTGCTACCACAAATGGCCAAACTATGAAAAACTGTCAGCAATGCTGCAAAAATAAGATTGCAAAAGGCTCAGTGTTGAGCTGCCCTTTCTTTTCTTTTTGGAAAAAAGAAAAAGAAAGTGTAAGTTGCCCAAAGAAAAGAAAAAAATATTCTTTTCCCGAGGCTTTTCTTGCTTGCAAGAAAAGGCTCAGTGTTGAGTTAACTCATCATTCTTGCGTCAGACGGTGTTAACTTCATCATCGCCTGAAAAATAGTAGGCGATAACACCATAAAAGAATATTGTATTGGTTTATCATTTGCTGTGATTTTGTCGCGTTTATACGAACTAATTTTGAATTGAAGCAAAAATTCGCTTGGAATTGCAAATTTGCTTTTTTGTCCGAAAATTCAAAAAATGTCCGAAAGTTCGGACAAAATTTAGGCTAACTGTTTTGTTAAGTCCGGTTAGCCCGAGCATATTCTTCAAGATAAAATTTTATGTTGTTTAGGGCGATTTCTCTGACTCTTTCTTGTGCTTCTCTCGTCATCCAGCCATAGTCAGGAGTCAAATAAACATTGTCCAATTTTCTGAATTTTTCTCTCCACTTTTTATCTTGTAATTCATCAAACCAAACGAAAATCTTTTTTTGCTGGCAGAGTTCATACAGTGCTTCTAAATTCACTAGTTCCATTCTTGCAGAATTCAGTAGCACCGCGTTTTGTTTCAATAATTTCAAGTTGGTTTTGTTCAAAATATTTCTGGTTTCATCAGTAAGCGGGCAATGCAAGCTTACTACATCACTTTGTTTCAATAGGTCGTTTAATTCCAGAAACTTGTAAGGCAAATCTCCTTTACTTTTTGAATAGTAACCTGTGTTCATTCCAAAGCTTTTAGCAATCTCAGCAACTCTGCTTCCAATTTTTCCCAAACCAATTATTCCAAGTGTTTTACCTTTCAATTCCCAACCCAAAAAACCTTCAAAACCCCAATGCCCGCTTTTGACAAGATTCATTGCATCATAAGTCTGTCTGGAAATGTTGAGCAATGCTGATATTGTTAGCTCTGCAACCGCTTCTGTTGCATAATCAGGAACATTGGTCAAAGTTATCCTTTTTTTGTTAAGGAAATCCTTGTCAAAATGCGAAATATCAGTATGCATTGCTCCAATGTACTTTATTTTTTTATTTTCAAACAGCGAGTTGTCATAATAATCAAATATTCTCGTTACAAAAGCATCAGCGTCTATAAGGTCTGCAGGTTTTAGCCTTCTTGAATATTCTGCTTCAGCGAAAACCACTTTCACGGAACTAGCAAATTCTTTCAGTTTTTTTATAAATTCCTTTTCAAGCGGTTTTGATTTCAAATCATACAAAACAATTTTTTCAAATTTCATAAAAATCATTCTGCCTACTTGCCCAAAAAATATTTGAAAGCCGATACCACTTCAATTTTGCCTTTTTCTTTTTGTCCCGCTTGAATTGTTACTTTCGCCATTTTTTCATTCCTTCATTATTAGCCATTTCCAGAGCGGAATATATTTTATTTCTTGTTGGGTTTTTTCCAGGTTTTTTGTTATTAGCAGCAATTTGCCAGTTCTTTTGTTTTGTTTCTTGAATTCTTGTAGGCCTGCCGTTTCTCGCTCGTTTATTTCATCAGTGAAGGAAACGTTTATCGCATCAAGAGAATTATCTGGGTTTTTGACTACAAAATCCACTTCATTTTTGTTTTTCCAATAGTATGTTTCAGCGCCCCTTCTTTTCAGTTCTAGAAATACGAGGTTTTCTGCGAGCTTTCCAGCATCTTCGGAAAACTTGAAAGCCACGGCATTCCTTAATCCGTTGTCTGCGCAGTATATTTTGCTTGGCCTGGTTTTTTGTTCTTTCAGCGAGTATGAGAAATGGTTTGTTTCAAAGAACAGGAATGCTTCTGTAAGGTAATTCAAATATTCTTTTATTTGGTCGTATGACAATTCAGTGGCTTGCCTAAGAGTTCGGAGTGATATGTTTCCTGCAAGGTTTGTTGCTAGGTGCCTTGCTAATTCTTTTGGTTTTTGGCTCTTTATGCCGTGCCTGTCTACAATATCTTTGAAAATTATGTCATCGAAATAATTGGTTAAGAGCAGTCTTTTTTGTTCTTTTTCTTTGAAGAATACTTCTGGGAAACCGCCTTCTTTCAGGTATTGGTCTAAAGCGTTTTGTATTTTTGGTTTGTCTTGCTCTGCAAATAGCCCGTTCTCTGCCATTTTTTTGTCGAAACTTATTTTTGAGAATCCCAAAAATTCTTTGAAATTAAGCGGCATTATTTCAAAAGAAACAATCCTGCCTGTTAGCAGAGTGGAATATTCTTTCTTTAGCAGTCTGGCAGAACTGCCGGAAACGACAAATTTTGCATCGGTTTTCAAATCGTATTTTTTTCTCACCCAGAGTTCCCATTTCTCTTTTTTCTGGACTTCGTCAAGGAAAAGGAATGCTTTTTTGTTAGGGTTTATTTTTTGTCTGTATTCGGCATAAATTTCATCCAGTGGCACGTCAATGAGTGCTTGGTCTTCAAAGTTTACCAGCAAAATGTTTTTGGGATCTGTCTTATTTTCTATCAAGCGTTTAACCATCTGGTACATTATGGTACTTTTTCCAGAGCGCCTTATGCCAGTAATGACTGTTGTTTCCCGCATGTCAACCGTTTTTATTATTCCCCCATATTCGGGTCTTTCAACACCGGCAAGTTCTTCGAGCACTTCTTTTTTGCCGAACCACCAAGGGTTCCATTCGTTTAAAACATCAATTATAGCCAAAAACAACACCCTAAATGTTACCTATTTTAGTAACAAATAGTTAATAAATGTTACTGTTTTAAGTAACTATTTAGGGAACGCACTTAACACAAATTAACAGTTTGCGTTAACTGCAGATAACACAAAAACGACCTCTTATTTATAAAGAGGAATTTGTTTACATAAAGAGTTCTTCAGTTCTTCGTCGTAATTTCAAGCGGCATTCTTCGTGCGGAGCAACGTTTAAAATATCCGCCTAAGACCACTCCAATAGGGATTGAAAAAATTTTGAAAAATAGTGGTAACACCTGCCAAATTTCAGGCTATAACCTCATCATCGCCAATTGAGAATATGGATGTTAACCTTTAATTTCATATGCCCATTACTACTTTGTTATGGCAAGCAAATTTGAAGATAAAAAAGAAAAAATTATGAGCGTTCCGCTCTATGCTGCTTTTAATCTGTGCGCTCCAAGGCCGGTTGCAGTATTAACTACAATACGAAAAGGGCTTGGCATCCATGATGAATACTTCGCTCGAATGCCGGGGTTTTCATACAACCCTGATTTTGATTATGATGCTGCCCCCATGTCGACTTTGACATTGCAGGGCAAAAGGCCCCCAAAGCATACTGGGCCATTTGAGAGTGCCGGGCCTCCAGTCCATTTGGTATCTGTTACTGGCACAAGAAAAACTTACGCTGGGTTGCTTGAGACAGGAGAGGCAGTTGCAAATTTTCTCTGGCCAAAACAAAAAGATGTTGAAAAGATGTATGTGCTTTCTGACGGAAGTTATAATTCCGGCAATAAAAAAATCAAGGACAGTGGATTTACCTTGCAGGACTCACAAAAATTAAATGTGCCGATAATCAGGGAAGCGATGTCTTGGATTGAATACAAATTAATAAGAATGGTTGAAGTTCCGGAATCAGAAAGGCCAATTTTTCTTTTAGAGCCAGTTGCAGCATATTCTTTGGAGGGGCTGGTTGACTCCAAGACCTACACATATGTAACAAAAAATGTTCCAGTGGGCCAGCTTGGGGCAAACATATTTTCTGGAAAAATGCAAAACAGCATTGTTGCCAAAAGAAGAACCCAAGGAATGAAATTTACTCTTCCGCAGCACTGGGAATATTCTGATAAGAAACGTTAGATTAACTATTGCAATATGGGTGATTGGAATGAAATACAGGGTTTTGGGGAAAACTGGTTTAAAGGTTTCCGAGATTGGCTGTGGAACATGGCAACTTGCCAATGACCCTAATTGCTGGGTCGGGGCAGACCTCAAAGAAAGTTTGAATACCCTGCATGAATTTGTTGAATTGGGCGGAAATTTCATTGATACTGCCTGGATTTATGGATACTCTAAAACCGAACCAAATAAGCATCCTTCTGAAGAACTGATTGGAAAATTTTTGAAAGAATCAGGAAGAAGAGAGGAAATAATAATTGCAACAAAAATACCGCCAAAAAATTTCCAATGGCCTGCAAGGAAAGGAATCCCAATATCACAAATATTTCCCGATGGCCATATTGAGAAATGTGTGGACGATTCATTGAACAGTTTGGGAGTTGACAGCATTGACCTGGTTCAGTTTCATGTATGGCAGGACAGCTTTGCAAAAGAAGAAGGCTGGAAAAAAACCATGCAAAAAATTAGCAGGGAAGGAAAGGTAAAGCATTGGGGGATATCAATAAACGATTACGAGCCATCCAGTTGCATCCAAACTCTGGATACCGGCCTGATATCCACTATTCAGTTCATATTCAATATTTTTCATCAAAAACCAATTGAAGAATTGTTTCCATATACCAGAAAAAATAAAATTGGCTTAATCGCAAGAGTGCCGCTTGATGAAGGCGGGCTGTCAGGGAAGGTAACTGAAAACACTGTTTTTCAGGAAGGCGATTTCAGGAAAAAATATTTTGCAAATGAAAGGCTGAAAGAACTTGTGAAAAGAACTGATGCCCTGAAAAAACTGCTTGGCAATGAAGCCAAGAGCCTTCCGGAACTGGCATTGAGGTATGTTTTGTCCTTCAAAGAAGTTTCCACTGCAATCCCCGGAATGCGGAAAACAGAATATGTAAAACAAAACACTGCTATTTCAGACGGAAAAATTCTTTCTCCCGCATTGTTGAAAGAGCTCAGGAAACATGTTTGGGAAAGAAATTTTTACTCATTCTAAGCGCAAGCAGCAATTAGTTATCACTGGGTGGCCACGCCTTGCTATTTTGTGGTCACCTTAATTGTTTTTTGAGTTGCTTGTATTCCTCTAACAATAATTCTATTGTTGGCCTCGTGTCATGGTTTTTTTCGTATTCTTGCAGTGCTTGATAGTATTTTTTTCTATTCTTGAGGTCAATGTTGACCGGCGGAAGCCCGTGTTTTATGAGTATGTTGCTCATTAATATCCTGCCGACCCTGCCGTTCCCGTCTTGGAACGGATGGATGTTTTCAAACTGGTTGTGGACAACGCTCGCAAGCAATATCGGGGGATACTTCTTTTTGCATTTGTTGTACCATTCAACAAGCTCTTTCAACAGTTCTGTTACTTTTTCTGATGGTGCGCCTTCATGCACTGTGTTGCCCAATCCATCCCTTACGACGACCTCGATTCCTCTTTGCCTGAGTTGGCCCGCATAGGATTTTGAGTTCTCAAAGATAATTTTGTGTATTTTTTTGATTAATTCTATTGAAACGTGCTCTTTGGTTTCCCTAATGAATTGAATTGCTTCTTTTACCCCGTATGCTTCGGAAATGTCTTCTTTGCTTTTGTCTTTCGGCCACTTGTCTTTTTCAAGTATTTCCTTTACTTCTTTCTGGTTTAATTCCGAGCCTTCAATTGCATTGGTGTTATAGGTAAAAACTTCCGAGAACCTTTTCCATTCTTCTTCTGACAAGTGGAATATTTTGAATTGCTTGTTTTCCTGCAATTCTTTTATTTTTTGTATTTCTCCCTCTGAAAGAACTTCAAGCAAGGGGTCGCTGATTTTCTTGAAAACATTAACTCTTTGGGCTATCTGTTGTTCTGCAATCTTTCGCAATTCAGAGAGTTTTTCTTTGCTTAGATTTGTGCCAAGGTATCTTCTGATTTTCTTGACTTTCTTGCCATGCCTGAAAGAATAGACCAAATAGTATTTTTTCTTTCCCGCAGCTTCCCTGACTTCAACAAACATACAATATAATTAGGTGACTACAATTCTTAAATGCAGTGTATTTTGGGCTACTGCGCCACAAGCAAGATTATGCTATAACATAACCCTATTTAAATGCTCAAAAAAGGAATTTGACAGAAGTTAGGTTAACAGGATGCAATAATATTAAGTATTTGACATAATACAATTTTTGGGGTTTCAAAATGCTGATTGGAGTAGTTGGAAAGCCTTCTTCTGGAAAAAGCACTTTTTTTTCAGCCGCAACCTTAATTGATGTTGCAATTGCAAATTACCCTTTCACAACAATAGAGCCAAACAAGGGAATTGGATTTGTAAGGGTTGAATGCATTGACAAGGAATTTGGCGTGCAATGCAATCCGCGCACTGGCTATTGCAAAAACCACGTAAGATTTGTTCCAATTGAATTGATTGATGTTGCGGGCCTTGTTCCGGGGGCTTCCGAAGGAAAAGGAAGGGGAAATGCTTTTTTGTCTGATTTAAGCAGGGCAGACGCGCTTATCCATGTGATTGACGCTTCTGGCAGCACAAATGAAAAAGGAGAGCCAGTTGCAGCAGGAAGCCATGACCCCTGCAATGATGTTGAATTCCTTGAACAGGAAATAGGCCTGTGGTTTTTTGGAATTGTGCAGAAAAACTGGCCAAAAATTTCAAAAGCGCCTTTTGAATCAAAACAAAAATTGTTAGAGGCTTTTTCAAGGGCATTAAGCGGCTTGTCAGTGAAAGAAAGCCAGATTGAAGAAGCGCTGAAAAAAACAGGCTTGTTGGAAAAAAAGCTTGTGCAATGGCAAGAACAAGACCAGAAAGAATTTGCTTTTGGACTGAGGGAAGCCTCAAAGCCGATTGTGATTGCTGCAAACAAGGCGGATATTCCTGCAGCGGAAAAAAATATTCAAAGGTTAAAAGAAAAATTTCCTGATTCAATGATTATCCCTTGTTCTGGTTTTGCGGAACTTGCATTGAAAAAGGCTACAAAACAAGGCCTGATAGAATATGATGCAGGCTCTGAAAAATTCTTAAAAAATTCCCCTTTAAACGAAAAACAGGCACAGGTTCTTGAAGCAATCCAGAAAATCGTGCTTGACAAATACGATTCAACAGGAATACAGGAAGTTCTTGAAAAAACTGTTTTTGACCTGTTAAAATATTTTGCTGTTTTTCCCGCAGGAGTCCACAAGCTTGCGGATTCTGAAGGCAGGATTCTGCCTGATGTTTTTTTGCTTCCGCCAAATTCAACAGCTCTTGATTTTGCATTCAAGCTCCACACAACAATGGGAGAAGGCTTCATCAGGGCAATTGATGTAAAAACAAAACAAGCAGTGGGCAAAGAACACCTGCTGAAACACAGGGACGCAATAGAAATAATTTTCAAGGGATAAAAATGGCAGGCAGAATCAGGAGATTTTTGGGCAGAGCAAAGCCGCGTTTTGTGCGAAACTGGCAGATACGACGGCTTGAAGCAGAGCTTGCACGCCTGCAGCAAAAATCGGCGGAAACCGAACAGAGCAGGCGATATTATTTGGACGACATACAAGAACTCAGGGAAACCAAAAGAACAGACCCTGCCAGAAACCAGCAAGGCATTTGGGATGACGAAAGAAGAATTTCAGGCCGGCTGCAGGCAGATAAAGCTTCACAAAGTGTAGACTTAAAAAACAGAATAAGAACTGTTCAAGCTAGAATAACAGAATTGAAAAAATGACATTCAGATGGTTTAATGAAAGAATGCGTATTTTGCAGTCAAGCCTGCAAGAAAGCAGGGGTACTTGAAAATGAACAATATTACTGCCTTTTTGACTTGAATCCAGTAACAAAAGGGCATATGTTGATAGTGCCAAAAGAGCACAAAAAGTCTTTTTTTGATTTCAACAGCAGAGAACTTGAACTGTTTTATGACTTGCTGAAAAAAGCAAAACAACTGCTTTCCAAAAAATATTTCCCCGATGGCTACAATATCGGAATCAACAACGGAAAGGCAGCCGGGCAAACAATAACGCATCTGCACATCCACCTAATGCCACGTTATTTCGGGGACACTTCAGACCCCAGAGGCGGCGTAAGAAATATCATTCCGAAAAAAGGGAATTATTTGAAGAATAGAAAATAAACTGAACCTGCTGTGCAGGAAAAGGCTTTAAGCTGTTTTTGGCGCAGGGCCGATTTTTGATAAAACCAAAAAGTATGCGTCAATAAGCTCATCCAGAGAAGTTGTCCTTTTCCTGCCAAACCTTGCAAGCTCCAAAAAATAGAGTTTTACTATCCTGTGGGCAATTTCTTCCTCGTGCAAAAGGCTTTTTTCGGAATTCCCAAGCTTCTGGGAAATCTTGTTCAGGGAATACTGGTAAATGTCAACAAGCTCGTTCAAAGAAACATTCCTTTTCAAGCCAAGCCTTGCAAGCTCTTCAAAATAAAGAGTCAGCATCCTGTAAGCAATTTCCTCAACAGGCAAGCCGTGCTCAGGATATTTGAGCTTCTTTGAAACCTTTTCAACAATATCCTCAATCTGGACAGGCAGGGAAATGACTTCTGTTTTTTCAGCTGGCTCGACAGGTTTCTCAATAATCCTTGTCCTGATGCGGTATTTTATTTTAGGCTTTGATTTTACAAGAACCCTTTTTATGCGAGTCCTGTATTTTAACTTTGGCTTGGCTTTTACAACCACGCGCCGGATTTTTACTTTCTGCTTTAACTTTGCGCCCTTTTTCTGTGCCTTCCAAAATGCAACTGCCTGCGGAAAACTTCTGCCCTGCTTCAACTGCGAAGCAATAAAAGAATTGTAAGCAGAAGGCTTTCTTTTTGACAAAAGCTTTTTGAACCTTTTCCAGGCAGCAACAGCCTGCTTGAAAGTTTTTCCAAGGCGCAGCTGCTTGCGCATAAAAAGATTATATTCATTCAATTCGCGCTTTTTTGCCTTGGGGTTTTTCTTCAGCTTTGCAAGCTCTGCCTTAAGTTTTACCAAATCAGATTTAATTTTTGAATCAGTCTTTTTCAGTTTAGCACTGGCTTTCGCAGTCTTGCTTGCAAGAGCCTTAACGGATTTTGCACTGGCTTTTCTCAAAAGTTTTTTTTTCTTCTTCACAGGCATAAGATTCACTCAGAATAATTAAGTAATGATAATTTCCTTTTTTAATACTTGCGGATTGCCAACCAATTCAGGCCAATGGCTTTCTTGCCCTTGCGATTGCACGCCGCCTATTCCTTTCAAGTCTTTCCTTCTCAATGCGGATTCTTTCAAGCTCTGAAACTTCCCTTTGAAGCAAAAATGAAGGGCCCCGCATTGCAATATCTCCAAGAATATTTTCCTTAGGCAGCTTCAGCAGCCTTGCAATTTCCAATGCATGTGTAGGATGCATAACTGCAACAGAATTGCTTTCTGCATTACGCAGTAACTCTGACCAATGTTTCTCGCGCTTGTGAAAAAGTTGGTAAGAAATCCTGCTTCTGCCATGAGAACGAAAGTCAACATCGAACATATCGCCGGCTTCAATATCCAGTGGGATCACTCTCAGCCCTGCTTGATGCGCTTCCAAACACAAACGTTGATAAGATTTAATTTTCAAATCGAAATTATACTTGCCTTGCACAAGAATCTGGTCTATGCTTTTTTGCATCAATTCAATAAAAAGAACTTTTTTGCCTTGAATCGCTTTTTTGAATTCTTCCAATGCTGCTTCGACGTTTGGAGGTTCGTGCACTACGCTGAAAATAATCGGCTTGTTTGGATGAATAACCATTTTATTTCGCCTTCAATGCAATCATTCTTGTCCTTCCTCTCACGCCTTTTTCAGTGAAAGCGCATTCCAGAAGGCCTTTTTTTTCAAGCGCTGAAACAAAAGCCCTGAATCTCCTTTGCGAAATTTTTTGGCCTGATTTTAAGGAAAATTTTTTGTACAAAGAACCGGAAGAAATTTTTTCATTTGGAGGCACAAGAGAAAGAATTAATTTTTCGTGCTCGCTTAAAAAAGGCTCTGCCTTCTGCATTGCCCTGTTTTCAATGCCTGAAAAAACCTCTTTTAGGTGAGCAACAGAAACTTTTTTTGCATTCTGCTTTTCAGCAAGCCTGCCTGCCTTTAACAGGCATTCAATTGCAACTCTTGCATCCCCGCCAAGCTTTGCTGCATGGGCAGCTGCCACGCTAATTGCATCCGCTTCAACTGCTTCGGGAAAAAAAGCAAACTGCGCCCTTTCTTTTAGGATGTCTTTCAATTGCTGCGGATTGTAAGTTTCAAAGGCAATTGTTTCAGGCATCAGGCTGCTTCTTACCCTTGAATCAAGCTGCTGCAAAATTTCAGGATTGTTGCTTATTATCACTATTCCAAAGCGCGCCTTGCTGAATTCAAAAATTCTCAGGAGATCGTAAAAAAGTGCTGATGCTTCTCCCTGAAAAACAAGCTGGTCAAGCTCGTCAAAAATAATTATTGGCGTAAAAGAAATTTTTTTGAATGCCTGCAAAACAGAGTCAAGAGCCTCATCGGAAGAAGTGCCTCTCCTTGAAATAGGCAGGCCCAAAAAATTTGAAATTTCAGTCAAAACAGAATGCCGAGTGTTCAGCCTGAAGCAATTCACATACAAGAATTTTGCCCTGTCGGAATATTCTTCAAGCTCTTTCAGGACAAACTTTGCAGTCACTGTTTTCCCCGTTCCCGGCTTTCCTGCAAGAAAAACATTCTGGGGCTTTTTTCCCTCTGTTACTGGCTTGAGCGCATAAACAAGCGCGTCAATCTCAGAATCCCTGTGAGGCAGCCTTTCAGGCACAAATTCCGGATACAAAAAACGCTCATCCTTGAAAACAGGATTGAGTTTTGATGATTTTTCAAAAACATTGTTTGGCATGCAAAAAATACTATAAAGCAATCAGTTAAAATTTTTTCCTGAAACAAATAACAGGGGCAAAAAGGGCTTCAGGCGTTTTGCCATGCGCAAAGAAAAAAAGCAATATGTTTAAATATGTGTTTTCACATAATTATTTTGGTGATTGTTTTGGGCAACATGACTCTGGCCATTCCTGATGAACTGCAGGAGAAAATGGCAAAGCATTCTGAAATTCGCTGGAGCAGCATTGCGCGTGAAACCTTTGAAGAGCGCGTTAAAGAGCTTGAAATAATGGATAAAATCCTCAAAGAAAGCAGGCTTTCAGAAGAGGACGCTGAAGAAATCGGGCACAAAATAAAAGCTGAAATCAGGAAGCGCTTTGAAAAAAGGTTCGGAAAATGGACTTGATTGTAAACACCAACAGGATAATTGCAGCGCTTGTAAAAAATGGCGAAAGCAGGAAAATAATTCTAGGCGGAAGATTCCCCCTTTACACAATAGAATTCGGAATCAAGGAAACCGAGAAATATAAGGCACTGATTAAAAAGAAAGCTGGAATCAATGAACAGGAATTCAATCTGCTGATGCACAGGCTGCTTTCAAAAATTGCAGTAAAATCGGAAAGCGAAATTTCAAAAGAATCCATTGAGAAGGCGCTGCAGATAATGGAAAAAATTGACAAAAACGATGTGCCTTTTATTGCGCTTGCAATAGAGCTTAACAAGCCTATTTGGTCTGATGACAAGCATTTCAAACAGCAAAAAACAATAAAAATTTTCACAACAAAAGAACTTGTAGCCCTCTGAAGTGAAAAAAATGGCTTCAAAAATCATTTTTGGAACTGCGGGAATTCCTCATTCTTCAAAGGGCAGTGATTCTGTAAGCGGGATTGAAAGAGTGAGGAAACTTGGCCTTGATGCAATGGAATTGGAGTTTGTGCGCGGAGTCCATATGGGCGAGGAAACAGCAAGGCAGGTGAAAATTGCTGCTGAAAAAAACAATGTTTTGCTCAGGGTTCATGCGCCTTATTTTATTAACCTGAATTCTTCTGACAAAAAAAAGCTTGAAGCAAGCAAAAAAAGGATTCTGGATTCTGCAAAAATCGGCTCTATTGCAGGCGCAAAAATAGTTACTTTCCACCCTGGTTTTTTTCAGGGAGGAAACAAAAAAACAGTTTTGGAAAAAGTGATTTCGGAAATTGGAAGCATTATTGATGAAATGAAAAAGCAAAAATGTGCAATTGCGCTTGCGCCGGAAACAACTGGAAAGCCAACACAGGTTGGTTCTTTGGAAGAAACAATTGCAATGTGCTCTGCCTTAAAGGAACTGCAGCCAATGGTTGATTTTTCGCATCTGCATGCAAGGGAAAACTGCAGGTTTAAGGCTGAAAGGGATTTTGAAATTGCAATTGAGGAAATCCCGAAAAAATTTTTGAATGATTTGCAGATGCATGCTTCGGGCATTAATTTTTCTGAAAAAGGCGAAAGAAACCATTTGAACATGGAGGAAAAAGGGAATTCCTTCAATTACAAATGGCTTCTTGAAGCATTGAAGGAAAAAAATGTTTCCGGCTGCATTATTTCCGAAAGCCCGAATCTTGAAGAAGACGCACTGCTGATGAAAAAATATTTTGAAAAAATATAAAGTAAAAAAATGCAGAAGCAAATAACCCGCAGAAAACCTGGCGACAGAAGGCAACTACAAATGCCTTTTGAACTGGCTGAACAAAGAAAAAGAATTCTGGATAGGATTGGCAGCCTGGAAGCCGACATTCACGAGCAAATCACAAGGGTTTTGGAAGGCGGCCCTGAAAGAATTTGGGCCGAGATAGGCAGGATGAAAAAGGAAAAAAAACAATGGGAAAAAAAGCTCAGGGGCATAGAAAAGCGGCTGCCTTAAGAAAGCGCATTATTTTTAAATTTCGCGTACAGGGAGTTATTTAAGGGATTTTTATGGCAGACAAGCCTGAACCGAAAGAAGATGCTTTGAACTGGGTTGAAAGGCGCTTTTCAGGGCTGGCGGATTATTTAAGCGCACAAATAAGCACTTTTGTGGCTTTTTTGTTTTTGTTGTTTGCATTGGGCGCTTTTTTCGGGGCATTTGTTTACACAAAATTCCCTGAAATCGCGATTTACTTCATAATTGCGCCTGCAGTGCTTGGCCTGATTGCGTATTACAACAGGACAGTTGCAGTGATTCTTTTTGCAGTATTCATAGTATTTTTTATAATTTAAAAGAAGCTGGTTGTTATGGATTCTATTACTCTTTCAGGCAGTGAATTCAAGGCGCTTGCATCGGAAACAAGGACAGGCCTCATAAAATTATTGCAGCAAAGAAACCACACTTTAAGCGAATTGGCACAAAAAACAAGCCTTGCTGCGCCAACAATAAAACAGCACCTTGAAATCCTTGAAAAAGCAGGACTTGTGGAACAGGCAGATGAAGGCAGGAAATGGAAATATTACAGCCTTACAAAAAAAGGAAAAAAAATTCTCTGCGGAGAAGAGCCAAAAAGCATTCTTATTGTGCTTGCAGCAGGAATTCTCGGGCTTGCAGCCACTCTTTATTCTTTTTTGGGATTATTCTGGCAGGCACAAATTTTTCCGCCTGCCATGCCATTGCAAAGCGAAGGAGACAAGATTCTTGGTACAATAAGCACCGGGGTTAATGAAACAATTGTTGGTGCACAGCAAACTTCACTGCTTTTTGAAAAAATAGTTGTTCTTGCAGTGGTTATTGTTGGATTGTCAATCCTTATTGGTTTTTTAATTGCAAAAACAAGGGAAAAATAGCTCTTTTGCGGAGTTCGCTTTTCAGCGAACAAAAAAACTGTTTTTTAAATTTTTCCCAAGCGCATTTTTTTGCAATGAACAAGAAAGGGTTGTTTTGTTTCCTGATTGCACTGGGCTTTGTCGGGATTATTGCGGCTATTGCAGCAAGCTCAACAGGAGAATCAATCATTTTCAATGAAACAAAAGGCATTGCCTTTGAAATTGAAAAGCTTGATTTGGAAAGGGCTGTTCTTGAAGAAAACATTGATTTTCTGATAAGGGAAACAATGGAATCAGAGCTTGAAAAAGGAAACAGGAATCCCGAACAAATAAAGGAAAAAGCCAGTGAAAAATTAGTTTCTTTTTTCATGCAGGCTGAAAAAGAAGCCGCAAACAGGGGAATTGCAATTGTTTTTTTCCAGAAAAACGGGCCTGTTTCCGAAGAATTCCTGAACCTGAATTCAAAAGTCCTTGTTGTCAATTATGAAAACATTGCTCTTGCGGAATACAATTTCACTGGCGGAATTTTCAAGGATGCTTTTTTGAAAGCAAAAATCGAATCCAAAAATTCTGAAAAAACATTTGAATTGCCGATTGGCTATTCACAAAAAGCCTTTGCAGCGGGATTGCAATGACGGGAAAAAAAGCCCAGATTCATTTTGAAGCAATACTTGCCTTTCTTTTCCTTATCGGCTTTTTAGGCATTGCACTTGCGGGAGTGGAAAAGCAAAAACAGGGCTTTCTGCAGGCTGAAAACATTTCCATTGCAGAAGCAAATGCACAGGAATGCGCATTGCTGGCAAATGCGCTTTTTTCAAGCACTGAAACCTCATTGAAAAAAACAAGCGTGAATTGCTTTGCAGGCAGGGAATTTGAAATAAAAAGCCTCTTTAAGGGGGAGGAAAAAAGCGCTTTTTGCATTGCAAAACAGGTTAAGACAACACAGGCAGGCGGAAGAAGCTTTCTGGAAGTGAAAACAAGTGAACATTACAGGTAAACAGGGATTTGTGTTTTCCCTTGACGCGGGGATTGCTTTTGCCCTGGCAATCTGCATGCTTTTCCTGGTCACTTCTGCAATAGCGCAAAACGTGCGGGAAAAAGTTTTTGCAGAAAAAAATTTTGAATTATGGAAAAACACTGTTTTTGCAGCAGACAGCCTTGTAAAAAACAGCAACGAAGAAACCCCCCTCTTTGGAAGCGCTTTTTTCGATGAAGAAAAACACAGGGTGAAAAGCAATGAAATCAGCCCTGAAAAAATGCAAAAAATTTCCGGCTTTGAAAACAGGGAATTCGAAATAAAGCTTGTAAAAATAACTGGCAGTGGTTCGGACGAAAAAATTGTTTTTTCAAAAAATTCAGAAAAAAAGAACTGCCTCGCTGTTGAAAGAATTGCGCTGGTTGAAGGCAAAATTTCAAAAATCGTTGTGGTGGGCTGCAATTGAACAAGCCTTTTTGCTGCGCAAAAAGCCTCGTTGCAAACCAAAAGGTTTGCGACGCGCCGCAAAGCAGAGCTTTGCAGCGTGGGAAAAAGGCTGCGCAAAAAGCGTTTGTTTTTTCGCTTGAAGCTGCACTGAGCCTGATTCTGCTCTCTGGATTCCTGTTAATGCAGATGCCGCAGGAGAAAAAGGATTTGCATGAACTCCTTGTTTTCCAGAAAGAAAATGATTTGCTAAAAATCTGGGCAAAACAGCAAAAATTTGCCCCTGAAGAAATGCAAAAAGACTTTGAATTCGCATTTCCCAAAGCGGGAGGGGAAATTTTCCTGGACGGAAAAATCCTGCAAATCGGGAACAAAACTCAAAAAGCAATTGCCTCGGAAATTTATTTTTTTAGTTCAGAAGGCGGGGAAACAAGAATTTCAATCAAGGTTTTTGAATAAAATTTTTCCATTTATTTTTTCCAGGGCAAAACTCTTCTTTGAATCAAATTCCAATTCCAAAAAACCAATGCTGTCTGGAAAAATTGCCTTGAATGTTTTTTCCTTGCCCTGAAAATCTGGCTGCACAGAAACAAACAGCTCGTTTTTTTCAGAAAAAATTTTCCATTTAAGCGAAGGGCTGGCTGAGATTGCAATGCTGGAACCATTTCCAAGCGAATCCAGTTCCAAAACAGCGCCCTCAACTGAATTCACAAACCTTTTTGCATTCATTGAATCAAGCGCAAAAACACCCGCATTGTATGCCACCACATAAAAAGGAAGCAAGGCAGCAAAAACAGCTGCAAAGCCAAGCAAGACAAGCAGAAACTCCAAGGAAACCTGTGCACTGTGCAAAACCAAAACCTTCAAATCTTGCCTATTTCGTCAAAAATCTTTTTGGTCTTGTCATCAATTGCCTTTGTTCCCTGCTCGCTTGTCTGCCTCAACTGGGAAACAAAAAGCAAAACAAGGGCAACCACAGCAGCCAAAACAATTATCATTTCAATTGAAATCTGCGCTTTTTCCTGCAAAAAAAATCTCTTCATAAACCAAATCGCATAAAGAGAATTTAAAAAACATTGCCCCAATTCGGCAAAAAACGAACATTGAACAATTGGCTTTTTTAATTGTTTTCCAGAAAAAATTTTTTATGAACAAAACAGAATTCCGAGATTTATTCATTTCCTACATAACAATCAGCGTTGCCTTTGCAATACTGCTCGGCAGGGATTTTCTGAATATCGGGAATTTCAATGATTTTTCATTCGCCCTTGCAACAAGCATGATTGCAGTAGGCGCCGGCTTCATACTGCATGAACTGGCCCACAGGCAGGTCGCAAAGCATTTCGGGGCACATGCAGAATACAGGGTCTGGAATTTTGGGTTAATATTTGCATTAATATCCTCTTTTTTTGGATTTATTTTTGCGGCAATGGGCGCTGTTTACATTGAAGGGGAAAACATTGACAGGCGGCAAAACGGAATAATTTCAATTGCAGGGCCGCTTACAAATATTGCAATTGGAATTGTTTTCGCATTAATCCTGGTTTTGTCAGCAAACCCAATGACAATTGAAATTGCAAGATACGGAATACTGATAAACCTCTGGCTTGGATTTTTCAATTTGCTGCCAATCCCGCCGCTTGACGGAAGCAAAGTCCTTGTCTGGAACCCCTTGATTTGGGCGGCATGCTTTTTTCCGCTTGGCGCAATCTTATTTTTTCCAGTGCTGGGCTGATTAAAAAAAAAGCATTGAATTGCAAATTTAAATCAGCAGTCAGCCGACATAACTGATGCTTCCGACATTCTCTTCAAATTCATCATAAACCTTTTCTTTTTCCTTTGTAATGCTGCCCCTTATTTTTGAAATTATTTCATCAAAATGCCTTTTTTCAATCGGCTTCGGTTCCATTTTGTTTTCCTTCAGGACAGAAAGCGCAGCCTCTCTCACCAACCCTTCAATATCGGCACCAGTAAAATTCTCTGTCTTTTTTGCCAATTCATTCAGATCAACGCTTTTGGCAAGCTTTACTCCTGAAGTATGCACCTTCAAAATAGCCAGCCTTGTTTTTTCATCAGGAGCCTCAACCTTGATTATCTTGTCAATCCTGCCTGGCCTTAACAATGCAGGGTCAATCAAATCAGGCCTGTTGGTTGCAGCCAAAAAAACAACATTTACCAAATCCTCAACTCCGTCAAGCTCAGTAAGAAGCTGGTTGACAACTCTCTGGGTAACACCGCTGTCAGCAGCAAAACCCCTTGTGCTTGCAATGGAATCAATTTCGTCAAAAAAAACAATTACAGGAGCAACCTGCCTTGCTTTTTTAAAAATTTTTCTTATGCCAAGCTCGCTCTGGCCAACCCACATGCTCAAAAGCTCAGGCCCCTTGATTGAAATAAAATTCGCTTCGCTTTCATTTGCAACAGCCTTTGCAAGCAAAGTTTTTCCAGTTCCGGGAGGGCCGTACAACAACACGCCTTTCGGAGGCTTGATTCCCATTTTTTTGAAAGAATCAGGGTGCTTCAATGGCCATTCAACAACCTGCTTCAATTCATCCTTTACACTTTCAAGGCCGCCAATGTCACTCCATTTGACATTTGGAATTTCAACAGTAACCTCCCTCAAAGCGCTTGGCTGCACATCTTTCAGACCAAGCAAAAAATCATTATGATTAACCTCCAAGGTTTCCAAAACTTCTTGAGGGATTGTTTCCTCTTCAAGATTGATTTTTGGCAAATACCTGCGCAAAGCCTTCATGGCAGCTTCTTTTGACAAGGCAGACAAATCAGCCCCTACAAAACCATGGGTAATGTTTGCAAAATAATCCAGGTCAACGTCCTTTGCAAGAGGCATTCCCCTTGTGTGAATCTGCAAAATCTGTTTCCTTGATTTTTTGTCAGGAACAGGAAATTCTATTTCCCTGTCAAACCTTCCAGGCCTTCTCAAAGCCTCATCAATTGAATTAACCCTGTTTGTAGCTGCAATTACAATTACTCCTCCCCTTGCCTCAAGCCCATCCATCAATGCGAGGATTTGCGCCACAACGCGCCTTTCAACTTCACCAAAAACTTCTTCGCGCTTGGGCGCAATGGCATCAATTTCATCAATAAAAATAATGCTCGGGGCATTTTCCTCTGCTTCCTTGAACAATTGCCTGACTCTTTCCTCTGCCTCTCCGACAAATTTTGACATAATTGCAGGCGCATTAATTGAAATAAAATGCGCATTTGTTTCATTTGCAACAGCCTTTGCAAGCATTGTCTTGCCTGTGCCTGGAGGCCCATACAATAACACGCCTTTAGGAGGGTCAATTCCAAGTTTCCTGAAAAGCTCTGGATGCCTCATTGGCAATTCAATCATTTCCCTTACTTTCCTGACCTGCTCTTCAAGGCCGCCAATATCCTCATAAGCAACCTTTGGCAAGCCCTCTAATTCTCCCTTGGCAGGCTTGTCTTTTAAAATAAAATCAGTTGAATCAGTAATTTTTACTGTGCCCCTTGGATTTGTTTCAACAACCTTGTAAACAAATCCCCTTCCAGAGCCAAAAACACTGACCCAAACACTGTCTCCGGAATTAAGAGGCCTTCCCAAAAAGCTTTTTTTCAAAATCCTGTCATAGCCGGAAGCAATAATCCGGATTTCTTCTGTGGGGGCAAGAACAACTTTTTTTGCCTCTTTCACATCTGCCCTGCGCACAGTGACTTTTTCCCCTGAAGAAGCGCCCGCATTGTGCCTTATGTAAGAATCCATCCTGACAATCTGCCTTCCTTCATCCTCAGGCCTTGCAGGCCAGACAATCGCGGCTGTTTTTTTTGTGCCCTGCAATTCAACAATATCCCCGGAAGTAATGCCAAGCAATTGCTTTGTCTGCATATCCAGTGTTACAATATTCCTGCCCACATGGCTCGGGTCAGGGTCCTCAACCTTCAAAACAACCTCGTTCATCTTGTTCATAAAAACCAACTACAACTAACACTAAAAAAACAAAAACTAAAAAAACAAGCTCCCAAAAAAAATAATCCCTCCGAAAGCAATTAAAAACCAATATCTGAGCTTGGCAGCATTCTTATTATTTCATCAAGGCTTATCTTGGGTTCCTGTTTCAATTGTTCTGAAAATTTTTTCAGGATTTTTTTTGCGGCTTCACTTGCCTTCAAATTCCCCTGCTTTATTTCAACTACGGCAACTGCCTGTTTTTTCACTGCATTCACTGGCCCGGAAATTACAATGAAATAATCACCTTCCCTCTTAAGGCCAATTGCAAGTTTCATTTCCGCCTTGAACCACTGCCTTTTACCATAAATCATAAAGCCGCCAGTTGAAAGCGCTTCCCCAGTTGGGGCTTTTTTTGAAACCTGTTCTTTTGAAACAGCATAAACTTCAACAGAAGGAATTCCAGATTGCCAGGCCTTGGAAAAAACACCCGCAAAATTTGCAGCTTCAAGCAATGTAATTTCAGGAATTTTTTTTCCTTCAGGCTTGACAATTGTGGCAGCGCCTCCCTGAATATCAGCATGCAAAAACAAATCCCCTTCTTCAAGATGCCTTTTCACTAACTGCTCATTTTCCTTTGCGCTTCTTCCCGCAATAACAAGAAGCCCATCGCTTGAAAAAAACCAGTGAAAAGCCTCAAACCAGGCCCTGTTTCTTTTCTTCAATGGCAGGGCATCTTCCTTTTTCGACTGCCCTTTTTCAATATTCGCTGTTTTTTTCTCTGTTTCCCCTATTGCAGGAAGCAGGCCTTTGAGCTTTTTCTTTGCCTTCTTGCTTTCCTCAAAAAAATGCGCAGCATTCTCTTCAAGGCTCTTGTTAATGTCAAGCTCTATTTCCAAGTCAGTCAAGCCCCTTTTCTTTTTTTAATATCTGGATTATTGAATCTGTTATTGAAGAGCCTTTGTACTGCGGCTCTGTTGCATAAAAAACCTGCCTGTTTTTCACCAAATCATAAAAGCCCGGAATCGCATCATAATATTTTTTTTGCAGTTCATGGTGAAAAGACTCAACATCCCTGTAAAGGAAGCGCGCAAGCAGGTTCCAGTTACCCGAGCCGATTATTGCGGAAATCCTGAAAAGATGGGGATCATCTTTTGCTGTTTCCAAAAATTTTTCAAAAATTTTTTTTTGCGAAGTGTCTGCCTGCAGAAAGAAAAAAACTTCAAGTGACTGGCCGAATTTTTTCATGTTAATTTTCGGGCCAAAGCCCTGAACAACGCCTTCTTTTTTCAAAAAATCAAGGGAACTTTTGATTGTGGCCTTGTGGAAGCCTGTTATTTTCTGAATCTGCCTTATATGGGGAGTGACAGTGCCATTTTTCAATAAAGCCTCAAGAATTTTAAGGCGGATAGAATCATCAAGTTTCGGTGCAGAAGCCATAAAAAAAACCAATTCCAATATTAAAAATATCACATCAAAGATATTTAAAATGTATTTTTTGTTACATCAAAAGTCAGTTGTTTTATATATTTAGGAACAGCCGTATATCTATACCATAACTTAGGAGGACAAAACCAATTGAGTTGGGAGAAGAGGGATAGGCTCACCTTAAGTTCAGTTCTTCTTTTTTAAAGGCCCTCTTCTTTCAAATTTTCCGCATTAGTTGTTATTGTAAAAAAATTGCCAATTAGCCGAAATAACAAAAAGAACAAATTATGTTAATACCAGTTGTTCAAAATTCTACTTGTTTCTAAGCGAATCCTGCCAACCCCTTGCAAAACTTGCTTTTGATCAGTGCCCCTGATTCTGCCTTTCCTGTCAATAATCACAAATTTGTAAGATTGCAGAAAAGTTTTAAGGTCTTGATTTTGTAAAGCTTCTTTTGACAATTCTTTTCCAACAAACTTTGTTGCACTCCTTATTCCGTTCACTGCAACCATCTGAAAAATCATGGCATTGGCTACTGCCTGCGCGCCCTTCGCAATTGCATGATGCTGAATCCCAACCCCAGAAAGAGCTGCAAACACTGTGCCAATGGTTCGTGTCAACCGTGCATCCTTCAAATGAAAAACAGCCTCTTGCGCATCAACGCCTATTTTTCTGCCCCTGAAGACAGGTTTCCTTGCCATGCTACCACGAATAGTGGCCCACGCTCTTTTTCCAACTGAACGAATCCTTCCAGCCATAACAAATACCTTCTGATCGGAGTGTATAAATAGATGACAGTATAAAAAGAATAGTTAAATTTTTTGGGGTTTGTTCTTTTCTTTTTTTGGCTTTTTTGCTGGTTTTTTCAACTGCCTCTTTTTTTCTTTCACTGGCTTTTCAATTGCTTTTTCTGCGGGAATTACTTCAGCTGCCTTTGCTTTTTCATCGGCTTCTTTTTTTGCAGCTTTTTCGAGTGAGGCTTTTTTCCAGGCATCCTTGCTTTTGCAGTTCATGTCAATGCACATTTCAAACCTGCGCCTTCCGCCAGCAACCTGGATTACAATATTGCCGCAGTCAGGGCATTTTTTTTCAGTAGGAATAATTTTTCCTTTTTGGGGAAGGGGGAAAGTGTTTGTGCATTGGGGATACTTTGTGCAGCCCAAAAACCTTTTGCCAGTCCTGCCATGCCTTATTATCAAATTTCCTTCACAGCCACCTTTTCCGCATTTTCCAACAATGGAATCAGACCTCGCAGCATCCCTTATGAGAGAGCCAATATTTGCCCTGTTCTTCAACAATTCATCCAGAATGCCGAGCAAAAATCCCCTTGATTCTTCAACAACTGATTCTTTCTGCCTTGAACCCGCAGCAACAATATCCATTTCTTTTTCAAGGTCAGAAGTCATTTCTGGCTTGACAACTTTTTCACCGTATTTTTCAAGGGAATCAATCACTGCAAAAGCAATCCTGTTCGGGACAATTGCCTTCTGCCCTGAAATATACTGCCTTGCATAAAGCTTTTGGATTATTTCCGCGCGGGTTGCCTTTGTCCCGAGATTCAAGTCAGACATTAATTTTATCAGTGCACCCTGGCTGTAACGCGCAGGAGGCTCTGTTGCCTTTTCAAGCAAATCAAGCTTCACCAAATCAAGCTTGTCGCCTTTTTCAAGCTTTGGAAGTTCTACTTCTGTTGCCTTTGAATAACGGTAAAATTCTTTCCAGCCAAGCTTTGTAAAAATCTGCCCATGCGCAACAAAAGGCTGCTTATTCAAATCAATTTCAACAAGCATGTTTTCTGTTTCAGCATCCTCTGCAAGAGTAGCAAAAAAATGCCTGCAGACAAGCTCATAAATTTTCCATTGCTGCAAAGCCAAAAAATCTTTTTTTGCGGCAGCAACAGGATGCACAGGAGGATGGTCTTTTGCCTCCTTGCCCCTGCTCGGGACAATCTGTTTCATGGCAAGCAATTTTTCAGTGTCCTTTGAAAATTCCTTTACTTTTCCAAGCTCTGCCAGAGTTGCCCTGATGTCAAGGCTCGCGGGATAAACGGAATTGTCAGTCCTGGGATAAGAAATAAACCCTGCCTGGTACAAGGATTCAGCAATGCTCATTGCCTGGCTTGCTGAAAACCCGATTGCGGTTGCGCTTCTTAAAAAGCCTGTTGTGTTGAAAGGAATTGGCTTTGAAATTATCCTGTGCTTTTTTTCCACGCTTAAAACAATTCCGATTGGGGGTTTTTGGCAGTCAAAAGCCTTTTCTGCCTCTTCCTTGTTCCAGAACCTTCCTTTCTTATGTTCTGCGGGGAATTGTTCTGTACCTTTCCTAAAAATTGCCTGTAATTCCCAGAAAGGCTTTATTAGAAAAGCAGTTCTTTCTTTTTCCCTGTCAACAATAAGTTTCAGGGTTGGCATCTGGACTCTTCCTGCGCTCAAAAATTCTTTTCCAAGCTTTCCTGAAACAATTGACAAAAATCTTGTAAGCGCTGCTCCCCAGACAAGGTCAATTTCCCTGCGCGCATCGGCAGAATCGGCCAGATTATAATCAAAGGCAACTGGCTTTTCAAAAGCAGGATTTATGTCTTTAGGGGTTATGGCTGAAAAAATTGCCCTTTCAACTTTTATTTTTGGATTGACTGATTTCACTGCATTCAAAGCCTCAAGGCCGATTGATTCGCCTTCCCTGTCAGCATCTGTTGCAATAATTATTTTTTCCGCGCTTGGAGCGACCTTTTTGAGCAATTCAACAATTTCCTTTTCAGTGTCAATATAATTTATTTTTGCATTGGCAAGCTGCTTCAAATCAGTCCCAATCCAGCTCTGGTACTGGACAGGAAAATCCACATCCCTGACATGCCCCTTCAAGGGAACAGTGGTGAATTGCTGGCCTGATTTCTCAAAAACAAAAAAAACAGCCCTTCCGCTTCCCTGGGTCTGGAATTTTCCATCGGAAAGAATGGCAGTAATCCTTTCTCCCGCAATAGGCTTTTCAGAAACGATAAGAATCATACAGGGCGCCTTCTTGAGCTTGATGCTCTTTTCTTTTTGGCAGGGGGTTTTGTTTTGAATTCAAAATAATCGTGCACGCCTTCAACACCTAACCTTCGGGAAACCGGAATTCTTTCCACGCCAATTCCCAGGCCTTTGCATAATACTTCCTGCGCTGTCTGGACACAAAGATCCAGGTATTCGCCAAAAGCCCTTCCGCGCAAAGCTTTTTTGTCAAAAACAAAACCTTTTTTTCTAGCGGCATTTTCCAAAGATTGGAGTTGCCCAAAAGTGCTGAAAGCAAAAAGCCTGTTTCCAAGAGTTTTTTTTGCAAAAACCAATAATTTTTTCAATTGCAAGGCGCTCCATTTGCTCAGCTTGCTATTAGGGCTATTTGAAACAGGCACCTGCTTGTAAGTAGGCATTACAACCAAAATTGCTGAAGGATCTGAGGCAACTAATTGTATCTCCCTTCCCCATTGCTTCGCAAGAGCCTCAATTTTTTTTTTCACCTGCTTTTTATTATCCCCAATAAAACTGTCTCTATTACAAATTAGCGTGAAAAACGGGTGCACCAAAACTTCTATACGCGAAATCATAATTGGCTGTTTTATTCCAGACATAAAAATCATTTTCCTCTAACTTGCCTTCTTATCGCTTTCCTTGGATTTGCCCTTCTTCTTTTTCCCCCAACATACTCAAAAGCGTCTCCAACACTTAGCCGCATTTCTCTTTGTAAATTGTTGGAATTAATGCCCAAGATTTCGCATAATTTAATCTGTGCCGCAGAAACACACATGGGCAAATATTCTCCAAAAACCTTTCCGTGCAAAGTGCTTTTGTCTAAGGTAAAACCTCTTGCATTAAATTGCTCATTAAAATTCTGGAATTGTAAAAAATTGCGAAAGCAAAAAAACCTTTGCCCAAGTGCTTTTTTTGCAAAAAGCAACAATTTTTTTTGCCTCTCTTCATAATACCGTCTTTGCTGTTTCGTTGGGATCCAATTGGCTTTTGGGGAAGGAACCACAATAAGAACTGCAGAAGGGTCTTTGGCAGCACTCTGGATTTGCTCTCCCCAGTAATGTGCGAGCTTTTTTGCATTAGCCTGCCCCTGCATTTTATATCGTCTTAGCACCATGCCACTAATCCCAGTGTAAAACGGGTGAACTAATACTTCAATCCTTGTAATCACAATTGGCTTTGCTGTTTCAGGCAATTTTTACCACACTATAAAAACAGGCGTAACAATTTAAATTTTGCAGGCTTAAAGCTTTTTTTGCAGTGCTTCTGAAGGAAGGGCGCCGGAGCGCTTTATTTCTGTCAGCACAACAAGAGTTTTCAGGTCAAGTATGCCATCAATAGTGCCAAGCCTGCTGATTGTTTTTTCAGCAGCATCAAGATCCTGCACAATTATTTTTGCAAGCAAATTGTATTCCCCAAGCACCTGGTAAAGCTCGCAGACATAATCAAGCGCAGACAATTTTTTTATCAGGTCCTTGTTTTTTGCAACCTCGCTTCTTATCTGGATAAAAATAGGGTTTTCAAATCCCAAGGTTTTGTAACTCAGGTTTGCTGTTATGGAAGAAATAACTCCTTTTCGCTTTAGGCTTTCAACGCGCTTTTTAATCGCAACATCGGTCAGCTTTGCTTCCTTTGCAATGCTGGAAAAGCTTGCCCTTCCGTCTTCAATAAGCTTCTGGATTACAACCAAATCAATCTTGTCAAGAGAAACCCTCATAATAGCCCCAAACCCGCAGTAATTATTCTTAAGAAAAACATATTAAAAAGTTTGCTTTTCAAAGAACCCTCTTTTGTTTTATTGGTTTCTGAACAATTCTTGTTAAATGGCTCAGGAACAGGAACCGATTGAAGAGGCAATTGAAAAAATTGCAAAGGAATGCGAGGAAGCAAATGCTAGCAAATGGTGCATTGTGAGAATCATAAAAGAATTAAATTCAATGGAAACAAAAGAGCCTGAAAAAATGCGCCTCAGGGCATTGGAAGTGCTGAGGGAACTTGACCCTAAAGCCGCGAATATTTTTGCTTCTTTCCAGAGAATGACAGTGAGAAACTCTAATCTGGAAATAACTGCCTTTGACAGGGGCAATATCATAAAATCCCTCCTGAAAGAAACAAAAATCACAAGAGGGGTCTCGGAAAAAATCGGGAAGGAAGTCGAGGAAAAAATCAATGGCCTGCAAATTTCCTATCTTACAACTGCGCTCATAAGGGAGCTTGTAAATGTAAAGCTGCTTGAATACGGCCATGAAACAATAAGAAATGAGTATGCAAGAGTTGGATTGCCTGTTTTTGAAGTTGAACAAAAAATTTCAAGGCAGCCCTATTCAAACAGGGCTATTCTCACTGAATACAATCTTTTGAAAGTAATTCCAAAAGAATTAAGCGATTTGCATTTTTCTTCTGACATTTTCATTGCAAACATAGGGGATTTCAGCACAAAGCCCTCTGCTTTTACAGTAAAAGCCGAAAAGCGCGCTGGCATGAAAAAAACAATTTTTGAATGCGTAAAGCAGAAAAACAAGCTGCAAAAATTTTTTTCCTGGGGGATTAATATTGCGGAAGCAAACATTGCAATTGCCTCTCTTATTGAAAAAAGCCAGGCGGAAGAGGCTGCAGACTTTTTCGCAGGGGCTCTTGCATGCGCTTCAACAAAAAAGCCTTTGGGGAATATTGGGCTGAATCTTTTTGTGCCTGAAAACACTGAATTTGAGCTTGACAATGAAACGCTTGTTGTGCTTGCAAACAAATTTCTTGAAAAAACAGTTGCGGGCAATTCTGGCATGAAGCCTGTTTTTTTGGTTGACACAAAATACAAGATTGGCCTTGTAAACAAAAAGCTCTGCAAAAAAGCAGGTTTCCTGAACTGCAAAAAAAATTATTTCCAGGCTTTTAATGGGATTCCCGCAAAAAACGGGATTCTTTCTTTTATTGCATTGAACCTGCTGAAACAGGCTGTGCCGAATTCTCCTGAAGAATTTTTGGAAAAAACAGTTTTTTTGGCTGAAAAAGCAAAGCAATTGGCTGAACTTAAAAAAAGCGAACTTGCAAAAAGAGCCTATTTAAAAAATGCGGGGATTGAAATTGAAAAAATGCAGCCAGTGCTTGGTCTGCATTCATTGCTGCAGGCATGCAGGCATTCCTTGCAATCCTCTTCCAGAAAGAAAAATATTGATTTGTGCTGCAAAACAATTGAAAAAACCAGGAAAGCACTTGGGGAAGAATGGATTATTGCGGAACTTGAAAATCCAACCGCAATAAAAAGGTTTGAAGCGCAGAACAGGAAGCTTAAGCTTGAAACAAAAAGCGATGAGCAGAAAATGCTTTTGAAGCTTGGATTGCAGAAAAGCATTTTTTTCAGGGCTTTTGCAAAAAACAAAAGCGGCTTCAACAGGCTGATGGATGAAAATGTTTCCTGGATAGGCTTCAAGCCCTAAATTGGGCTTTTATTTTCTGCTTTTTTCCTATTGGGAGGGCCAGTTGACTGAAAGGATTTTTGGCTGTTTTGCTGTCCTGTCGGAATTTCTCAGCACTACAAAAAGCTCTATTTTTGCTGGCAATCCATTCTGCTGGTAAAGCCTGTATTCAATGTTTCTCAGATCATTTTGGCCGAGAGGATTGAATGGAAGCCCGAATTTGAGGTAATCCTGGCCTTGTGATTGCGCCTCACTTGTTTTTTCAGTTGCCTGCGCGTTTGTCAGGCCTGCTCCGACTGCAATATTGGACTGGATTATTACATCCCATTCGCCTGTATTAAGATTCTGCCTTTTGCAGACAACAAAGCCGAATGTTTCATTGTCAACATCGTCTTTTTGCTCCAAATAACCCAGGCGGTCTATTTTTTCGCTTGAATTTGAAGGAGAACATTTTTGGGAATACAATTGCGATTCAAGAGAATCTCCAATGCCCGGCAGCCCGCCTGCCTGGTTGTTTGAAACACAGCCTGCCAGAAGAACAAGTAAAACAATTGACAAAAAAATTATTGGAAAAAGCTTTTTCATTAATTCCCCCCTCAAATAATTCCTTATGGATTATGCCTTACAAATATTTAATACTATTCACTGATAATTTTTATATGCCCCGCGAAAGAGCTTCTGGCGACGGAAAAGGACGCAGAAGGAGAATCAGGATTGGGATTGCAGGAAGGCTGCGCGTTCATTATAAAGAGGCAATATCAGCCTATCTCAGATTTTACCGCATAAGACAATTTCATGAGCACAGGGAAACAAAGCAATGGGTTTCAGCATTGGGCCAATTAACCCACAGCCAGGAAATGATGCGTTATGCAATACGGGCTCTGGAGCAGGAGCATGAATTCTGCAAGCAGTACATTGAGCTTTTCAGGAAATACCCTGAATTTTTAAAATTGCCTGGGCACATCATTGAACGCATTGGCTTGGCTGCAAGAGAAATGACTAGGATAAATGACTATTTGCAAAGAACTATTGAATCCCATGCAAAGTACAAAACAATTTGGGCCAAGGAAAGCGCAAAATTAATAAAAAGAGTCGAAAAAAACCAGCACTATGCAAAACTAAAAGTTGAACTTGAAAAGCGCAGGGCGGAAGCAGTTAAAAAAGAAAAAGATTTTGACGAGTTTGCACAAAGGCTTTTTTCTGAAACCCAAACTTCAGTTGAGGCAAAATTAAAATTTCTTGCAAAAGCGGAAAAAACTGTTGCAGAGGCAAAGGTAATGCAGGAAGAACAGGAAATTGAAATGGCACGGTTTTACCATGGCGTAACCCAAAGATTCACTAAAGCTCCGCAGCATTTTTTGGATGAGCTTGCAAGGCAAATTTATGTTCACCAGGCCCTTTGGCGCCTGTATTCAAGAAAAGCCGGCGCGGAATAAGTTAAAGCCTGTTTAGTGCAATTTTTTCTTCCTTGATTTTCTGTGCAGCAAATCAGGGTTTTTTATCAGGTCATATCTGAGCATGTACAGATAGGTTTTCATTATTTCTAGGTAAGGAACTATGAAAATAAGCGAGATTACAATGGAAACGTAGGCCCCTATTGGCACAAGCAGGCCAACTGCAAATTCTATTAATTGTGCAATCAGGAGGAGAATTATTGCGGTTACAAGGACATAGACAAAAGAGGAAAAATTTGCCCTGAAAAAATCAAAATTATTGTACAATGCATTTGGAATGCTTTCTTCGTCAACCACTATTGCCTGCGGAACAAAAAGCACTGAAATTGAGGCAAGGAAAAGAATTATTGCAATTGCAAGCGCAGGAACATGAAGGTAGAACAAGGCGGAACCCAAAAAAAACAAAATCAGGAAAAAGCCCAGGTTAAACCAGAAAATTTTGAAAGTGAATTTTCTTATCATTTCTGAAAGGTAATAATTGAAATGCAGCGTGCTGAGGTCTTTCCTGACTGAAAAAATTATTATTGAGACAAAAAAAGAGTACAAAAGCACATAAACAACTGCAAATGCAAGGGCAAGCAGCAATTGCGAGGGGTTTGCATAGGAAAGACTGTAATCAAGGAAAATTGTTCCCGAGCCGATAAAAAAATTTCCAAGAAGAAAGGCTACTGGCGCAAAAACCAGCAAAAGCACAAAAACAAGCGCTGTCTTGAAATTGGCAAGATATTCTGAAAACGCATGAGCTAAAAGCATGAAAAACCCCTTTTAATTGTGTATATTCTTATTGGGAAAAACTATAAATAACTAATCTTTTGTGATTTTTCCAAAAACAAAATGCGGAAACACATTTGAAACCCTTATTTTCAGGGTTTTGCCAAGAAAATTTTTTTCAATCACAACAGGCCTGTAAGAAACAGGCCTTCCCACAAAATTTCCTTTTTTCCCTTTTTCAGAAACAAAAATTTCCTGGACAGTCCCCAAAAGGGAAAGATTTTTTTGCAGTGAAATTTTTTTCTGCAATTCGGAAAGAATCCTGCTGCGATTTTTTTTGTGCCTTCCGTGAAGCTGCAAGGGCATTTTCTCCGCAGCAGTGCCTGGCCTTGAACCGAAACGCGAAACATTGACTATGTCCGCCTTGAGCAATTTCACTGCTTTCACTGTTTCTGCAAAATTTTTTTCAGTTTCTCCCGGAAAGCCGGCAATAATGTCAGTGGAAATCATGGCATCTGGAATTGTTTTCCTGATTTTTTTTATCAGCAAAAAAAATTGTTTTTTTGAATAAGGCCGGTTCATTTTTTTCAGGATTTTATCGGAGCCGGATTGCAAAGGGATGTGAAAAAACCTGTAGAGGCGCTTGTCCCTGAAAAGCGGCAAAAGCTTGTCTGCAATGCGCAGGGCATTCTGGGGATTCATCATCCCGATCCTTATGCGGAAATCATTTTTGCTTTCCAGCAATTTCTTCAATAGGCAGGGAAGGCTTGTGCCAATGTCAAAGCCGTAACAGCCGCAGTCCTGGGCAGTAAGCCAGACCTCACAGGGCTTTTTTGTTTCGGCAAAAAATTTTTTCCTTATCTGTTCAATGGAATGGCTTTCCAGTTTTCCGCGCGCGTTTTTTGTGGCGCAAAAACTGCAGTTTCCAAGGCAGCCGCGCGCAATTGGGATAATTGAAACGAATTTGCTTGATTTTTTCTGCGGGGCTTCAGGAGAAAAAGAAATTTCCTTTATCCCGAGTTTTTTTGACAATTCTTTAAGGTCAGGGCCTGCCTGGATTATTTTTTTTGAAATTTCAGAAATTTTTTCGGAATTTATTTTTGGAAGGCATCCGAAAACAATTAGCCTTGCATTTGTTTTTTCCGCAATTGCAAAAAGCGCTTTAATGCGGGAAATCATCCGTGTTTCTGTCTGCTCTTTCACTGCGCAGGTATTGACAAGGATAATTGCGGCTTCTTCAGGCCTTGAAACCTGTTTCAGCCCAGAGGCTTCAAGATGGCCTGCTGCCTGCTCTGTTTCAGCCCTGTTCAGGGAACAACCGTACCCCTCCAGAAAAAACTTTTCAGGCATATAAAACCAGGCAAAAAAAAGAATTTACAGCTTGATTTTTTCAAGCACTATTTTTGAAATCCAGCCCAATAGGCCGCCAAGCAGGAAAAGATAAAAAGCGGATACCCTGAGTTCACTCCAGAAATAAGACCAGAAATCTGGCACAATCTGGCTTATTGGGACTCCATTCAGGACTGCTGTTTCTGTTGCCATCCAGTAAAGCGAAACAAAAAAAGCTCCAAGGCAGAAAATAATGAAAATTATTGGGAAAACAATTGTTTTGCTGTGCTTTGTTTCAAAGAACCTGCCTATCCAATCTGTGCCGAAAAAAATAATCAAAAAGCCAATTGCGGGCAATAACAGGTGCATCATTGAAACCTGGGGAAAGAGATTTCCAGGCGGGTCAATGACAGGCGGAATTGGCAAAACAAGGTTTAAGACAGGAATATTTGCAACTGCTGTGCCAATCTGGGAATTTGCGCTGCCAACAAAAAAAAGCACTGCATAGGCAATAATGAAAAATATGATTCCAAGAATCATTTTCAATGGGTCAAAGCCTTTTTCGGGGTGATGCTCGTTTGCCATATTTTTACCGTATTAACAATTGGAGCGTATCAATTAAAAATAATTGGGGGCAGGAAAAAATTGTTATTGCATCGGTTTTTATTGGTTTTTGAAGAAAACTTTTGTATTGAAAGGGTTTTTGCTATGCCGGAATTGCCATGGATTGAAAAATACAGGCCTGCAAAACTGGCTGATGTGATTGGCCAGAAAGAAATAATCCGAAGGCTGGAAAGCTATG
Source organism: Candidatus Iainarchaeum sp. (assembly GCA_028713935.1). GTDB lineage: Archaea > Iainarchaeota > Iainarchaeia > Iainarchaeales > JAGVNX01. The sequence continues at coordinate 4,304 of JAQTNI010000008.1, read as the reverse complement.
TAAAACAGGCAAATGTGCCAAACCTGCTTTTTTCAGGGCCAGCCGGAGTTGGAAAAACAAGCGCAGCGGTTGCGCTTGCAAAAGAGCTTTTTGGAAAAGACTTTGAAAGGAATTTTTTGGAATTGAATGCAAGCGTAACTCCGGAAACTCCGATCTTGGTAAAGAGAAATGAAAAAATTTTCAGGACAAATTTTTCGGAGCTTGCACAAAATTATTTTTTAGATGAGCAAGAAAAAAATGCGCTTCCCACTGGTTTAGAAACACTTTCTGTAAACCTTGATGGAAAAATTTGCTTTATGCCAGTTTCACTTATTTCAAGGCACAAAATTTCAACTATTGCAAAAATCAAATTTGATGGCGGAAAAGTAGAAACAAGCCTTAATCATTCAGTAATAGTTTTGGATTCTTTTGGAAATTTTTCGGCAAAAGAATGCGGGAAAATTGAAAAAGGCGATATTTTGCTGTCCTTCAGCGACAGCCTATCGGAAAAACAAACACAGATTGATTTTGAAAAGTTTGCGCCAATTCTCGCCAATGAACTAAGAAGTGGAACCATAAAAAATCCTCGGGTTTATGTTAACCTGAAACAAATAACAATAGATGCTGATATTGCCTGGCTATTTGGGTTGTATCTCGCAGAAGGCTGTGCAGGCCTGATGAATAAGCGAAAAACCAGTGGTTATGTAATTTTTACTTTGGGCTACCCCCAAGAAAAAGAAATTGCTGAAAAAACAGCGAAAATATTGCAAGAAAAATTTGGAGTGCAAGCAAAAACAAAATTAGGGGCCTCCGGCTTTGACAGAAGCAAAAAATCCTCAATTCAGGTGCAGGCCTTTAATACTCAATTGGCAAAATTTTTTAGGGAAAACTTTTACTCGCCAGAGCAGGAAAGAAAATTTTCGCACTCAAAACGCGTGCCCAGCTTTGTTTTCTCTCTTCCCCTGCAGCTAAAAATAGATTTTTTAAAAGGCTACATGGGCGATGCCAGCGGAGAATGGGGCCGAATGGTTCGGTACAGTTCAGTATCAAAAGAAAATTTGATTGATGTTGCTTGGCTTGCAAGAACATGCGGACTTGACTGTTCATTGTACAAAAAAGAATTAAGAATTGTCTGGAAAAAATCAAGCGCATCAAACCTCAAAACAGACCTTTTTCCGACAAAACCAATTATAGAAGCATTCAAACGCGAGGGAATCGATTTTAACTATTTCATGCGTCATGCTCTTTACTCCAAAAAAAGCAAAAGAATGTCAAAAAAATTAGTAATAGGCTTCATAGAAACCTTGCCATTTGAAAAACAAGTGCGCTTAGAAAAGCTCAAAAAAGCCCTTCAAACAGCTTTGTTTGGAGTGGAAGTAAAATCAATCAATAAAGAGCCTTTCAATGACTGGGTTTATGATTTTTCCGTTCCAGAAAGTGAAATGTTTTTTGGAGGCACTGCCCCAGTGCTTTTACACAATAGCGATTCAAGGGGAATTGATGTTGTAAGGGGCACAATAAAGGATTTTGCAAGGACACTTGCCTTTAACGCGAATTTTAAAATAATTTTTCTGGATGAAAGCGACGCATTAACCACAGACGCACAGCAGGCTCTGCGCAGGACAATGGAAAAATTCACAAGAACATGCAGGTTTATTTTAAGCTGCAATTATTCAAGCAGGATACTTGAACCCATACAAAGCAGATGCGTGGTTTTCCGTTACAAACCATTAAGCTCAAAAGAAATGCAGGAACGCTTAAAAGAAATTGCGGAAAAAGAATCCCTGAAAATCGATCAAAAGGCACTGGACGCAATTATTTATGTTTCAATGGGAGACATGAGAAAAGCAGTGAACATACTGCAGGCATGCGCTTCCCTTGAAAAAAACATTTTGGAAAAAACTGTTTTTGACGTCAGCAGCCGCGCCCGCCCTGAAGAAATAAAGCAGATGATTGAACTTGCATTGGGCGGAAACTTTCTGGATGCAAGGAAAAAGCTTGACGAGCTGATGTTTGAGCATGGAATGTCGGCAGAAGACATAATGCTGCAGCTTTACAGGGAAATAATCGATGCCCCTGAAACGGAAATCCCGAGCAAAACAAGGATAGCGCTTGTTGACACAATTGGCGAATACGATTTTCGCATTGTGGAAGGCGCAAACGAAAGAATACAACTGGAAGCGCTTTTGGCGCAATTCTTGAAATACGCAAAAAAGTGAAAAAAAATAGGTTGAATCGAATGAATGTTCTTTTAGATACTAATATTATCATCCATCGGGAATCAAACACTGTTTTGCATGAAGAAATTGGGAAACTATACCATTGGATAGATAATCTGCACTATGTAAAGTGCATCCATCAAATAACTCTGGATGAAATAGGCAAGTTACAAGACAAAAAAAAATTACGGACGTTTGCAATTAAACTAGAAAGTTATAATTTGCTTAAAACTTCAGCACCAATGAATCCAAAAGTGGAGAACTTGTGTAAAAAATATGATTCTAGTAAAAATGATCTTAATGATACTGTTCTTGTTAACGAACTTTTTTCGAATCGAGTTGATATATTAATTACAGAAGACCGTAAAATACATCAAAAAGGAAAGGAACTTGGTTTAGAAGCCAAAATTTTTACAATTGATGCTTTTTTAGAAAAAATATTATCGGAAAATCCTCAATTAGTTGATTACAAGATACTCCCCATAAAGAAAGAGTATTTTGGTAACATTGATGTAAATGACTCTTTTTTTGATAATTTTAAAGAAGACTATGCGAGTTTTGAAAAATGGTTTAATGGAAAATCAAATGAAATTGCGTATGTTTGTAAATCAGATGACAAAATAGTCGCGTTTTTATATTTAAAAGTTGAAAATGAAGATGAGCCCTATCAAGATATCGAGCCCGTGTTTCAGCGAAAAAAAAGACTTAAAATTAGCTCTTTTAAAGTCACTCTAAACGGCTACAAATTGGGGGAAAGATTCTTGAAAATAATATTTGATAATGCCCAAAGATTTTCTGTCAATGAGATATACGTAACAATCTTTCCCAAAAGGATAGAACAAGAAAGGTTAGTCTATCTCCTTCAAGATTTTGGTTTTAGATACCACGGAATTAAAAAATCTGCATCTGGAGAAGAAGCCGTTTACGTGCGCAGTTTTGCAAAATATGCTGAATTAAACTCGCCTAAAACCACTTATCCATTCCTGTCAATGAAAGCGAATAAATTTATTGTTCCTATTTATGGAGATTATCACACGAATTTATTTCCAGATTCTATTCTAAAAACTGAGTCGCCTGATGATTTTACCGAAAATGCACCATTTAGAAATGCGATTTCTAAAGTGTATATTTCAAGATCTATCGAGAGGGGCCTTAAATCGGGAGACATTCTGATTTTTTATAGGACCGGTGGTTATCATAAAGCGGTCATTAGTACGCTTGGGATTGTAGAAAATATTGAAACGTCCATCAAAGACTGTGAAGTGTTTATTTCAGCATGCAGAAAAAGAAGCGTATTCACGGATGAGGAACTTACTGCACAATGGAACTATTCTCAGTACAACAAACCTTTCATTGTAAATTTTCTGTATGCTTATTCTTTCCCCAAAAGGCTAAATTTAAATAGATTGATTTCCTTAGGAATAATCAAAGACGTTCATTCTGCCCCTAGAGGATTCACTAGAATCACAGATGAAACCTTTGAAAAAATTCTTAAGGAGACAGAGACTAATGAATGTATTATTGTCCATTAAGCCCGAATACGCTGAAAAAATATTCTCAGGAGAAAAACAGTACGAATATAGGCGACTAATATTCAAAAACCGGGATATTTCTCAAGTTATTGTATACGCCTCTTCTCCAATAAAAAAAGTAATAGGGGAATTTGAGATTAAAAAAATATTCTTTGATGACATAGAATCACTTTGGAATAAAACTAAATACCATTCAGGAATTTCCGAAGAGAATTTTTTTAAATATTTTTTAAACAAGGAACGAGGTTACGCAATTAAAATCGGGAAATTTTTCAAATATGAACAACCACTTTGTTTAAAGGAAAAATATGGCCTAATGCCCCCACAATCTTTTGCCTATATAACTTGATTGAAAAAATAATTGAGCCATTAAGACGTCATATTTCGAGGCGACAACTTACACATGCTAATTCCTTCATCACCTCCAATAACTCGAATTTTTTCTTAGGACTCGAATTTTCTCGGCTTAAAGCTTTGCCTTCTGTGGAAGGCCAAAGCGTTTAATGCCTCCAAAATTCGCAAGACGTCCACGAAAAAATTCTTTTTAAAATTGGAGGTGTTGCGAATGAATTTT